>JAUNSE010000561.1 GCA_030539415.1 Desulfovibrionaceae bacterium | reverse complement strand
GGGCGGCATGCTGGCCGAACGCTTCGGCTTCGAGCCGGTCTTCCTGCTGTCCGCCATCGTGCTGGCCTGCCTTGTGCCCCTGCCGGCGCTGCTGCTGAAGGGAGGAAGCCGACACAGTCAGGAAAGAACGGACGAGGCCGGACTGACCTTCGCCCAGGTGCGGGGGCTGCTCGGAGACAGACAGTTTCTGGCCTTCATCCTGCTGGCCATCATTCCCTCCTCCATGCTCTGCGTGGGCTTTCTTGACTTTTTCATGCCAGTCTACCTGCAGACGGACGGCACGGCCCAGTCCGACATCGGCCGCCTGTACATGCTCAACTGTCTGCTGGTCGTCTATCTGGGACCGCTTTTCACACGGGCGCTGGCCGGCGTGCGCAGCATGAGCGTCATGGTCTGCGCCGCGGGTGTCCTTTCCGGCCTGACCCTGCTCGCCCTGGGACTTCTCCCCCCTCTGCCGGGCAGCCTTGCCGGCTCGATTCTGCTGGGCATTGCCACGGCCCTGAACATCCCGGCGCAGAGCGAATTCCTGCTCAAGCTGGACATCGCCCGCGCCATCGGCGTCGAGCAGAGCATGAGCCTGCTTGACGTGCTGCAGCGGGCGGGCCAGGTGCTGGGTCCCCTGTGCGCCGGTCTTGTCCTGCTCCACATGAGCGTGGGACGGGCCGCCTTCCTGGGCTGCGCGCTCTTCGTGGCCATTTCCCTGCTCTTCCTGCTTCTTGTCCGCCGCAGGGGCGGATCCCAGGCGCTCAGAACCTGACGGGCCGACCGGCGTTTTCGGCGGCAGCGCCCTGCCTTCACGGCTCCCCTCCGTTCTTCGGGAACAGGGGAGCCGTCTGCTCTGATGCGGCCTGCGGCGCGAAAGACGGCGCTCCTCGTCTGTTGCGCCCCGCCCTTGTATTGATTACTCTATTGCGTTCTCGATGCCGGCAGCCACTCCCCCGGCCCGGCCGCATGCACACACTTTTACAGCTTTCAGGGAGCGCTCTGATGTTCGGCATAGGCAGCACTGAATTTCTTGTCATTCTTCTGGTCGCCCTGCTTGTTCTGGGCCCGAAAAACCTTGCCAAGGTCACCAAGACCGTGGGCAAGTACGTGGGAGAGTTCAGAAGAGTCTCCACGGATTTCCAGCGTACGCTGAATGCCGAGGTGGCCGAGGAGGAACGGCAGGAGAACAGGGAGGCCGTCCGCCGGAAGGCCGCCGAGGCCAAGGCCAGACGGGCCAGACAGCTTGAGGAGCAGGCTGCCGCCGAAACGGCTGCCAAGACCGGCGCCGCTCTGGACGCCCAGGCCAGACTGGCCGCCGAACAGGCCGCTGCCGAGGATGCCGAAACGGCCGCCTCCGGACCGGCCCAGGCCAAGGGAGGAAAGGCATGAGCACGGCACCGAGTTCCGGTCTTCAGACCCCTGAAAAGGACGAAATTCTTGTGAGCGGGACCGCCGCGGACATGCCTGTGCCGCCGTCCGGCAGCCCGCTTGAGGCAGCTCTGCGCAAGGCCTCCGAAGAGGCCGGTGCGGCAGCCGACACGGCGGCTGGCGCTGCGCCCGCCGAAGAGAGCGCCGGCAGCGCTCCCGCCGAAAAGGCGGAAGGCAGTGCCAGCTCCGTCTCCGCCGATGAGGCTGAGAGCAGCGCGAAGGCCGCCCCCGCCGAAACGGAGGGCGCCGCTCCCGCCGGCGATGAAGGGGCTGCCGCTCCCGCCGTGCAGGGCGGAGGCTCCCTTCCGCCCGACAGAACCGGGACCGCCCCCGCCAAAGCCCCGGAAAACGACTGGGAC
>JAUNSE010000560.1 GCA_030539415.1 Desulfovibrionaceae bacterium | reverse complement strand
AGCGGTCTAGAAGAGGTCGGAGTCCGCGGGCGTGCGGTCCCAGTACACCCTGCCCTTCTTCTTGTACTTGCGCAGCAGCACGTAGAGGCTGCCCGGGCCGCCGTCATGGGGCCTGGCCGTGCAGAAGGCCAGCACCACGCGCTTGAAGGGGTCCTGGGTGAGCCACAGGCGCACCTTCTCGCGCAGCACGCCTATGCCGTCCGGGGAGTTCTTCCCGCGGCCGGGCACGATGATGAGGCAGCGCATGCCGCGCAGATAGGAGGCCTTCACGAAGACGCGCAGGGTCTCGAAGGCCTGCTGTATGTTCATGCCGTGCAGGTCCACGCTGGCCTCGGGGCTGAAGCCGCCCTGGCGCAGACGGCCCACGGTGAGCAGGTCGAGGCCCACCACATGGCCCTCGATGTACTCGTCCGTGCAGCTCAGCGCGAATTCCAGCTTGCCGTCCAGAAAGTCCTGCAGGGCGTTGCCCTCGGCAGACGGCGCGGGCCTTGTCTCCACGGCCGGCACCACCTCGCGTCCGTTGGCCCTGAGGGGCTGCACGTCGCGCATGGCCTTCGCAAAGGCCGGATCGCCCTCGTCGGACTTCATGAGATCGTGCATGGTCATTTCGCCCTCGCCCTCTTCGGCGGCAGCCTCGCCATCAAGCAGCTGGGCCATGGAAGGCTCGTCGTCCGCATCGGCGGGACGCGGAGTCCTGCCGGAAGCAGGCTGGGAGGAAGGTCTGCCGGCAGTCTGGCTGCCCGGCTGGCCGGTCTTCTGCGCGGAAGGCGTCTGCACCGCGGCCCTGCCCCTGCCGGCATCGGGACGTTTCTTCTCGCGTCCGGCCGGATGCCTGTCCGCCTTCGCGGCGGCGGACTTTGTCCCGGCGCGCTTTCCCCCCTTGCCGCCCAGGGATTCCAGACCGTCCATGGCGCCCAGTTCGGAGAGGAAGAAGGCGCCGTCGGCCTCCTCGCGGCCCCTGCCGCCGGCGCTCTGGTCGACGCCCTCCATGTGGCGCATGAAGAGCTCGCACTCGCGGTCATAGTCCGCGTCGCCGGTCTTTTTCGCCTTGCGGGCCTTTCTGGCCTGGCGGATGAGCTTCTCGGCCGTGCTGCCGGCCCTGCCCTGCTTCGGCAGGCTGTTCTTCGCTATGCCGGACAGAGCCTCGGAAAAGGGATTGTTGGCAAAATCGTCAGCCATGGCAGGACCTCCGGCAAGAGCATAAGGGGTGAAGTGGAAGGGGACGCCCTTCGCCCGCGGGAGGCGGGACGGCCCTCACGCAGAAACTAGGAGAGGGCGCGGCGTGTGGCAAGAAAAAAAAAGTGCCGCGGCACTGGGCTGCGGCACATTGTTGGTTGTATTCGAGGTTCCCGCAGGGGGCGGGAGGCAGTCGCTGCTATTCCGCCTTGGGTTCCGCGGGAGCGGCCGGAGCGGCGGCTTCGGGAGCGGCCGGGGCCGGAGCGGAGGCGGCGGGCTGGGCCGCGTTCTCGGTGCGCACCGGGGCGGTGGGAATCAGGGCCTCGGGCTGGGCGGGAGCGGCGGGCGCGGCAGCGGGAGCGGGCTCTTCAATGCGCACATTGAGGACGGCCGACTCGGAGGTGACGTGCTCGCTGGTCACATAGGTGTAGGCAAGCGAAGTGATGACGAAGATAACAGCCACAAAGGCAGTCATCTTGGCCAGCAGGGAGCCGGCGCCGGAGCTGCCGAAGACGGAGGTGTTGCCGCCGCCGAAGATGACGCCCATGCCTTCCTTGCCAGACTGCAGCAGAACAAGAATGACAAGAAGAACACAGACAA
>JAUNSE010000559.1 GCA_030539415.1 Desulfovibrionaceae bacterium | reverse complement strand
TGGAGGCACCGGCCGCGCCCTGGGCTCCGGGCATGCCGGCCCTGCCGGTTCCAGAGGCCGCGGAGGCTGAGGAGGTTGCGGCCGGTGCGGCGCGCTCCACGATGATGAGGCGATTGTCCCAGTCCACCTGGATGCGGCAGGAGCCGGCCAGGGCCAGGCGCTCCATGACGGCGGACCAGTCTTCGTCCCGCTCCCAGGAGAGGGTGCCGGTGCCTGCGGGGGCTGCGCCCTGGCAGATCCAGCCGGCCGGCACCATCAGCGGCAGGGCATGGTCCGCGGGCATGTTGATGCCGCGCGACTCGGTGCGCTGAGCAGGATCCGGGCGTCCGCGCATGACAAGGCCGGCGGGCTGTGCGGAGAGGGGAGCGGCGGGCTCGACCAGGGAGCTTGCGCCGCCGTGAGCGGGTGCTGCCAGATGCTCCTCGTAGGAGGCGAAGGCCTCTTCCGGAGTCATGGCAAGGAAGGTGCCGAGGCCTGCGCCTGCGCCGAGGCTGGCTGCCAGCAGCAGGGCCGCGCCGGCGCGGCAGACGGGCTGTGCGTGGCCGGGCTGCGCGCTGCCGGACCGTCCGGCAGGACGGCTTGCGGCAGTCGGGGAGGCGGACCTGAACAGGGTGCCCAGAAGGCCCGCGGCAGGGGGCAGGGCGAAGCCTGCGGCGGCGGGATCCGTGAAGGGCACGGAGGAGGGTGTGGAATCGTGCTTGCGTAACAGGGTCATTGCAGTCGTCTCCGCTCGGGATAGGGGGAGGAGGGCAGGCGCACCTCCGGCGCGAAATACGTTCTGGCAAGGCGCAGGGCCGCCGGCAGGCTGATGCCGCCGCGCTCCAGGAGCACGAAGACGAGCATCACGGCGCACGACAGCCAGAAGGTCGGCCAGCTCATGTGCAGCATCCAGACGAAGAGCCCGGAACAGGCTCTGGCATCCAGAAAGCCGATGCGCACGACGCGCGCCGAATCGCGCCAGCAGTTCTGCGCGCGGGAGTTGTAGATGACGGGCATGCGGCCCCCGATGGACATCCCGATGCTTCAGGAAGAAGAGAAAAGGGTTTGCTGTCTTGTGTTGTCTGTGGTCTTGCGGATTGTGTGCCTTCGGGTGTGCTGTCCCGAAGGGCCCCGCGCGCGCCCGGTCTCGTCCCGAAGGGGAAACCGGGCGCTTTGTGCCGGTCAGGGGGCCGCCGTACTGATGACAATGTGGCGAGTCGGCCCTGGCCCTGCCGTGCCGGCGTCCTGCGCGGGGCGGACTGCCCTGCCGTGTTCCCGTCCGTCGAACGGTGTCGGGATACGGTGCTGCTGGGGGCAGTCCCGTGCTCTGCCTCCCGCCCGCGGCCGTATGCGGGCCTCGCGCCGGCGGGTGCGCCATGGACAAAAACCATGGGGCAGAGCTGATGTGAAAAATGGCTGAGTGGCGGTGGTGGAAGCTGCCCGGGGGACCTGTGCGGCCCAAGGGGTGCTTCCGGCGTGCTCCTGTCGGGCGCCGGGGCTTTCCCCCCTGACCCGCCCGCTCCAGGCTGAACCGGACCCGGAGCGGGCAGGCGGCCCCGAAGGGCCTTTGGGCGGACTGTCCTGCCGTGTCCCGTCCGCTCACGATGGCGGGTCACGGTGCTGCCGGGCAGCCCCTGGCTCTGCCGCCCGCCGCGCAAGGATGCCGCACCTCGCGCTAGCGGGTGCGCCATGGGAAAGAGAGAGAAAACCATGGGGCAGAGCCGATATGAAAAACTGGCTGAGTGAGGGTGGTGGAAGCTGCCCGGGGGACCTGTGCGGCCCAAGGGGTGCTTCCGGCGTGC
>JAUNSE010000558.1 GCA_030539415.1 Desulfovibrionaceae bacterium | reverse complement strand
GCCCCGGGCCTGGCGGCTTCAGGACTGCCGGTGCCGGTCCTGCCGGCTTCAGTCCTGCCGGCCTCATGTGTCTCCGAGGCAAAAGGAAGGGGCACGCCCGTGACTCCGGCCGCGGCCTCGATGACGGCGCGGGCATGGCGCACGGGCTCGGCCAGGGGGCCTTCTCCCTGCGCCCCGAACCACACGGCGGCGCCGGCTGTTGCGGCGGTCAGCACGGCCGCGCAGAGGGGCAGCAGGCTCCGTCCGCGGGGCCTGGGCTCTGCGGCGGAGGCAAGGTCCATGCGTCCGGCCGCGTCGGCCTGTCCGGCCGCGTCGGAGAAGACGTCCGCCAGCCGGCCGGGATCGCGCGGATCGGCGCCCATGCCGGCATGGTCCATGCCATTGGCGCCCATGGCATCGGGACCAAAGCCCGCGGCCATGCCGCCCTGCAGGCCCTGCCTGTTCTGCCTCTCGCTAGAGCCGTTGAAGCCGTTCAAGCCGTGGCCCGCCTCGGGAGGGCAGGTGTTGAGGCCGATGCTGTTCATGTCCAGCTCGTCCGCCGCATCCCGGGCCCCGTCGGTGCCGGGCAGATCGGCATAGAAGATGCCGTCATCGGGGATCTCGTTCCAGCCGCGGTCAGCATGGCCGGACCCGGGGCCGGTGCCGGCATAGCCGGTCTCGGGGTCGGCCCAGCCGTCCTGGTCCTCATCGGAGTCTGGCTCGGAGCCATCCTCAGGGTCGTCAGGGGCCTCCAGGTCGTCGTCCTGATCGCCGATCGGATCGGCATCGGGGCCGTCATTCAGGCCGTCGTCCGCCCTGACAAATTCAAACTCTCCCTCTTCGCTGCCGGCATAGGCAGACCCGCCATAGGGCTCGTCGTATTCGGAGCCGTCCTCACAGCCGGCATCCTGGTATCCGACATCATAGCCCGCATCGTATCCGGGGGCGCCGTCTTCGGGGATCGTCCCGGGGCGCTTCGGGACCCTGTCAAAAGTGTGTTCGCTGCCGCTCATATTGTCTTGTCTCCCGGCCGTGGGCCGTGTTCTTCGTGTGTGCTTGTGTGGCCGCCTGTGTTCTTCTGGGCTTTTGCCTGCTGCTCGCCTGCGGGCTGGGCGTGTCCCCGTGCCTGCCGCGTGCCGGCTTCATGTCTGCCCGGTCAGCGCCTGGCATGGACTTCGCCCCTGATGGTCCAGGCGCCCTTCTCCCAGCGCGCCTCGGCAAGAAAGAGGCCGTCGCGCACGCCGGGCAGGGTCAGGGCCTCTGCCAGGGAGGCCCAGTCCCAGGCCAGACTGTCCGGCACGCCCGTCCAGGCGAGGGTCGCCGTCTGCCAGGGGCAGAGCACGCGCTCGGTGCCGTCGCTGCCGGGGCGCGCGGACCTGGCCCCGGCCTTTCTGGCGGATGCCTTGCGGTCCTTCGGGGAGAGGGGCACGCTCTCCACCGGCTTCCAAGTCAGCTGCAGGCGCAGCCCGAAGCGCGCGGTGAGCTCGGCCAGGCCCTGCAGAAGGATCTTTCGCTCGGGCAGGCTGCGCCACGATCTGGGGACGGGTGCTGCCTCATGCCCCAGGGTCATGGGGAAGGGCTGCTTCATCGCATCGGCGCCAGCGCCCCCGGCTGTCCGGCTCGGGCCGTCCGGGCCGTCGGGGGCCTCGGAGGTCTGTCTGTCCGCGGGCCGGCCGGAAGCAGGGAGGCAGGCCCTATCCCGGCTCGTGCCCGCACGGCCTTCAGGAGGCAGTGGAAAAGTGTTCTGGCCGGCCGCATCTTCGGCAAAAGGCCCCGTCTTGAATGCGGCCTGGTCGGGGGAA
>JAUNSE010000557.1 GCA_030539415.1 Desulfovibrionaceae bacterium | reverse complement strand
TGGGGAAGGGCTGCCCCTCGCCGCAGAGCTCGCCCAGCCTGATCACGCTGACGCGGCCGCCGTCGGCGGCGAGCCTGACGGACAGCCTGCGCCGCTGCTTCACCGCGTCCAGAAGGCTGTAGGCGCCGTCCGCCCTGAAGACGGCTCTGGGCAGCGTCAGGCCGTAGCTGCGGCAGATATCCAGCACGTCCCGCTCGGATCTGGCCAGAGCGAAGAGCACGTCCTTCAGGGGCAGGACCGCATTGTCCTCGAAAGGCGATTCGACCTGTATGCTGCAGAGATTGCGGACAAAATTCTGGGTCAGCGTCTTCTGTCTCGTCCTGTGCCAAGTGATGCCCGCCGCTGCGGCGGCGCAGGGCACGACAATGCAGGCGAAGGGATGGGCCTGGATCTGTGTCAGCACAAACGATCCCAGCCCGCTTTCCTGCACGGCTGCGGCTGCATCGTTCAGGTAGGCGGACAGGCCGGTGGCGGAGATATCGGGAAGAGCCATTTCCGATTCCTTGGCGGCGTGGCGCCGCGCTTGCATGTGTTTGCGTGCGGGCCGCGGGATTCATGCCGCGAGGTTTTGGGGCATGAAGTGGAAAGGGCCTGGCACTGTGGGACTGAAGGGGCCGGCGGAGTGTGTTTTGTTCCGCCGGTTCTGCCGGCCTGTCTTATCCGCCCGGGGCTTCCCCGTGTCAAGAGAAAAAGGGCTTGAAACAGCCGCAGCCGGGTCGATTGGAACTATATTGGAGCCGTCGGCCGAGGCTCTCTGCAGAGCCGTGAGGCTCAGAGCCCGAAGAAAGGAAATGAGGCCGGCCCGCATGCCAGAGAGCGGACCGGCCCCGCACGCGTCCGGACGCCGGCTTCTGACGGCATCCTCCCGCGGCAGGGAGAAGGCCGCTCCGGGACGGCGTCCGGACGGGCTTGAAACGACAGCCTGAACCGAAATGTCAGCCTGGCTAGTTCAGGGGGTAGCTGCGGAAGACCGGCAGGCCCTTGCGCAGGCGGCGCCAGACCGAGGTGGGGTCTTCGGCCGCGTCGCGGCAGAAGGCGGCAAGCTCGGCGGCCGTGCGCGCGTCCCTGATGCCGCAGTGCCCGGCAATGGCGGAGGCGACGGCCTCGCCGCCCTCCTCCTTTTCGAGTTCTCCGCAGACATAGGCCATCCAGGCCGGCACGGCCGGCTCAAGGCGGGCCAGGGCGTGGCGCAGGGCATCGCTCATGAGGCGCGCGCCCTCGTCCCTGCCGGCTTCGGACACGGCAGATCCTTCGGACAGACGGCCTTCCGCATTCCTGCCGGTGGCGAGGCGGAAGCCCTGCCAGGCCCTGGCCAGGGGATCGCCCAGGGCGTCGGCCCAGGCGAGCCACGAGGCGGCCTGCGCGGCGGAGACGGTATTGCCGCGGATGACATCGCCCGGGAAGAAGCGCAGGCGGGACAGGGCCAGCAGGACCACGGAGCGGGGATCGTGGCGGCGCAGGCCCTCCATGGCCCAGCGCGAGCCCTGATCATGATTTTCGGGCATGCCGTAGAGGCCCATGAGGCAGATGCCGGCAAGCGTGCCCACGGATTTGTTCCAGCCGCCGGCCACGGCCAGCTTGAGCATCTCGAAGCCCTGATCCGGCATGGCGGAGCGGCCGTCCAGGCCCGTCATGCGCAGCAGGGCCATGCGCTCCAGGGTCTCGGGCGCGTCGTCCAGCACGGGGTCGTAGAACATGCGCTCGCCGCGCTCCTTCTGCTCCGGGCCCCTGGCGCCCAGGGTGCTGAACACGGCGAAATCCAGATACTTTTCGCGCAGGCCG
>JAUNSE010000556.1 GCA_030539415.1 Desulfovibrionaceae bacterium | reverse complement strand
CGGACAGGACCTTCGCCGGGACTGGTCAGACCCTGACCACGCACGGAAGCCTTCGCAACTCTCGAACAGGGCATGACAGCCCCGCGCAGGGGGCCTTCTGCCCGGCCGTAACGGGCCAAAAGAAGGCGCGGACGGACTTTTCTTGCAGAAATCTTGCGATTTTGTTTCACATATTGCGGCTGTGTGTGAAAAAGTGACACAGGACGCCTGCCCGAAAGTCGCAAAGAGACTCTTTTTTATACAGTATCGGGCAGACGCGGCAGCGCGGGACGGCAGGCGGGAGCCTGGAGCAAACATTGTCTTTACAAAATTTAATACTATTTTGCTATGGAATCTGGCGGGCCCGTTTTGCGCCCGAAGCCGCGGGATCGGCCATTGAGGCCGTGAAAGCGGGCATGACCGCCTTTTGGCGGTCTGTGCGCGGCGTTTTGTCATATCCGGAAAAAGAGGCTATGTTCTGCATGCGGACATGGGTTCGCGCCCTTCCCCGCCCGTTCAACGGGCGGCAAGGCGGATTTCGCGGCACTTTGGCACGGGATCTGCAAATACTCTTTCAACCGGACAGGAGCGAAACCGGCAGGACACTGCAGGGACAAGGCGCCGGTCCGGGGACACAGTCATCAGCCGGCTCCGCGGCTGCGCGCGCAAGCGCGACATGGCCCGGAGCACCGGAAGAACATATTTCAAGGAAGGACACATGCAGCTTTCCCCCAGAAAAACCGGCGGCCTGACTGCCGCCCTGCTGATGGTACCCATGCTAGCCGCCCCGCTGATGCTTGACGCGGAGGAAGCCTTCGCCGCCCCCGACGGACGCGGTCCGGACATGCGCGGCGAGGGGCCCGGCCCGAAGCTCACTCCCGAACAGCGGGAGAAGGCGAAGGCCATCCACAAGAAGTACGAGGGCATGCGCCGGGACCTGCATGACCGCGAGACGGTCGCGCAGGCCGAGCTCAGGGGTCTGCAGAAGAGCGGCAAGGTCCGCGCCTCGGTGGACAAGGCCTTGCAGATTGTGGACCTGCACAAGAAGGAGCGCGCCGTCCGCGAGGACATGCGCCGCGACTTCCGCAAAGCCGGCCTGCCCTTCCAGCCCTCCGGACCGGACGGCATGCGCGGACGGCCCGGTCCGCGCCCGGACGACAGAATGCCGCCGCCCGACGGCAGCGTGAACGGCCGGCCCCTGCCTCCCCCGGATGACGGGATGCAGCGCGGCCCGAAGCCTCCGCACGACATGAAGGACGGCCAGAAGCGCCCGCCGAAGCCCATGAGCCCGGCCGACCGCGAGAAGTTCGAGCGGATTTCCGACAAATACTCCGGGCGCCTCGCCGAACTCGGCGACAGGCGCTTTGTGAAGGAGGCCGAGCTCGGCGCCCTGCGCAATGCCGGGGATGTGGCCGAAGACGCCCAGCAGCGCGTCCGCGACGAGCTGAAGGAGCTGCGCCGCGAGCGCCGCGACCTCATGGAGCAGATGCATTCCGAAATGAAGAAGGCCGGCCTCTAGCCGGACCCGACATGCCCCGCCGGTCGTGCCATAGAGGCCGGAGGGGCGACCAGGCCGCCGGGGCATGCCCCGCCCCGGCGCCGCACAAGGGCCGAAAGGCTCACAGACCGCTGCCGCAAGGACTGCGGCCCGAAACCGCAGATGACAGCAAGGAACAAATCATGACAAGGACCCCCATCATTCTTTCCCTCATGGCCGCAGGCCTGCTGCTGACAGGCTGCCACCACCATCCCCGCCCCGCCTATGATCCGCCGCGCAGGGCCGCTCCGGCGCCCGCCGTGGTAAGACCCGCTCC
>JAUNSE010000555.1 GCA_030539415.1 Desulfovibrionaceae bacterium | reverse complement strand
GTGAGTGGAACTGTTCTTGCATGGATCTCTGCGGGGCAGGCCGCGCCAGAGCCTGCTCCGAACCGGGAGCGGCGGCGCACGGCCCGCACGGGCCGTTTCGGAGGGAGTTCATGTACAGGGGCAGCACGGAGGCCGGGAACGGCGGTTGTCAGAAAGCGGACAGGGAGAGGTCTGCCCGCAGGTCTCGTTCCGCGGGCTTTCGCCCGGGCGCGTTCTGCCTGACCCTGTGCCTTGCGTTCTGCCTTTTTGCCGCTGGCTGCTTTCCGGGCGTCTCCATTCTCGGCGACAGCTCCCGCATTCTGCTCTGGCTCTCGCCTGTGGCGCTGATGGAGGCGCAGGCGGGACCGGCCAGGCGCGGGGATGAGGATGCCGAAAGATACGAGGCCGACCTGCCCGACAGCGTGGAGGAGCGCATACGCACCCTGCTGTCGCCGGTTTACGGGGCCGACCATCTGGTCGTGCAGGTGAGCGCCGGGGAGGCTGGAGAGGGCGCAAGGCCCCCGCTGTCCGTGGCCGTCATCGTGGACACGGCCGTTGTGCACGGTCTTCCCACGAGCGCAGAGGGACTGCGCGCGGAGCAGGAGCGTCTGTGCACGCTCATCAGCCATGCCGCGGGCCTCAGAGGCGAGAGGGGGGACAGCATCGCGGTGAGCTTCCTCATGTTCAGCGAGGGCCGCGACAGTCTCTGGCTGTGGCTGGGCTGCGGAGCCGGAGGCATTGCCCTGCTTGCCGTTCTGGTGCTTGCCGTTCGCGCGGCCGGGCGCCGGACGGGACGGACGGACCGCAGTCAGATTCCTGACAGAGAGCCGGAAAATGTCAGAAAAATGACCGGACAGGCGCCGAAATCGCGCGCCGGGGCCGGACGCCTTGCCGCAAGACTGCGCGGGGAGAGCCCGCAGGCCAGAGCCCTGGCCCTGGCCCTGCTCGATCCGGGGCTGGCCGCGGCCGTCGTGACTGCCCTGCCGGAAGCCCTGCGCGCCGAAACAGTGCTCTGCATGGCCTCTCAGGGGCCTGTGGAGCGCGATGTGCTCGAACTGGTCAGGCAGGAATGTCTGCAGGGAGTCGATGCCGACGCGGACAGTTTCGACGGCTCGGAGGACCCCGTGCTGCGGGCGGCCGCCGTGCTGGCCCGTCTCGAACCCGCCGTGCGAGCCCAGGTGGGCAGGGCGGCCGCAAAGCTGCAGCCCGAGACCTGGAAGCGTCTGGCCGGCTACGAGAGCTGAGCCTCCAATGCGGGAGCGCAGCAGGACCACCGGACAGTTCTTCGGACAGACGGGATGGGCCTGAGTGCGTCTTTGGGGGCAGGGCGGCCGGCGCAGTCCGCGCCAGAGAGACAGGCGGAAGCCATCTTTTTGAGAAAAATCCGCATGAGAGTGTTGACAGGCAGGCCTCTCAGGCGTAGACACCGCCTCCGCGCCTTGCGAAAGAGCCCCGCGGCTCCGGGCAGGGCCGCCGGAAACCTGTTTCCGGCGCGTCGGGCAGACCGTCCTTGGCAAAGAAATTTGCGGAAGATGAAAAAAATGCTTGACGGCGGGTCGGCAAATCTCTATGTTCACAAAACACGCCTTGCGAAAAGCTGCAAAGCCGGACGCAGGACCGCCGCAGCGAAAGCTGCGGTGCGCCAGGCAGGAAGTTGCCGCCTCATGAAAATGAGGAAAAGGCAAAAAAATGCTTGACGGTGGGTCGGCAGATGAAATATGCTGACTTTTCCCGCTCCGAGAAAGCCTTTCGGACGCCGGCAAAGAAATTTGCCGGAATGAAGAAAAAAGCTTGACAGGGGCGAGACAAAAAGGCATAA
>JAUNSE010000554.1 GCA_030539415.1 Desulfovibrionaceae bacterium | reverse complement strand
GATCGACTACGCGAAGCTCAAGCCCGTTCTCTTCGAGATGCCCACCTACTCGTACCTGCGCGCGGGAGAGGTCCTCGGCAGATGCCTCTCCTTCGCAAGGGAACAGAACAGCCGCTGACCTTTTGCATTCGTCCGATGCCCCGCGCACGCACCTTCAGGAACAATTCCGCCGCGCAAGAGCGGCCCGCCTTCAGCCGGCACAGGAGTCACCAATGCCAGTCATCACGCTTGAACTCGTCCCCCTTCCCACAGAGAAGAAGAAGGCTCTGGTCAGCGAGCTCACGGCCGCTGCCGCCCGCATCACGGGTCTTCCGCAGCAGTCCTTCTATGTCTTCATCAGGGAAAACGATCCCGACAACGTCGGTGTGGGGAGCGAGCTGCTCTCAGAAATCAAAGCCAGGGCGAACGCCGCCCGGTAGACGCCGCCTGCCGGAAGACGGCCATGCGGCGCAGGCCGAAGCATGTCCCGGCTTCAGGCGGACAATGGGCGGGGCGGCCCGTGCCGGACAGCCATCCTCCCTGGCTGTCTTAAGCGCAGGCCGCCTCCGAAAGGATCGGACTGTCAGGCTCCGGCCGTCTGCATGGCCTGCTTCAGGCGGGCGATATCCCTGGAGGGAGCCTCGCCGAAGACGGTTCTGTATTCGCGGCTGAACTGGGTGACGCTCTCGTAGCCCACCTGAAAGGCGGCGGACGACACATTGCTGCCTTCCAGGAGCATCAGGCGCTGGGCCTCGTAGAGGCGCAGCTGCTTCTGGTACTGTATGGGGCTCAGGCCCGTGAGCTGCTTGAAGCGCCGGTGCAGGGAGGAGGCGGACATGTTCGCCATGCGGGCGAGCTCCTCGGTGCGCACGGTCTCGGCAAAATGCCCGCGCAGCCAGTCGATGGCGCGCAGGGCCTGATTGCTGTCCGTGCCCTGCGTGTTCAGCTGGCGCAGCGCCGTTCCGTAGGGCCCCATGAGCAGCAGGCAGTGCAGCTCGCGCAGGAGCATGGGGGCGCGCACGGGAATCTGCTCCGGCCTGTCCAGCAGGCCGACCAGGCGCAGGACCGTGTCGAGCAGCTCGGGGTCAGTGTCCGCGACCTTGACGCCTTCGCAGTCCGCGCTGCAGACCACCTGCTTCTGCGCCATCTCCGCGCACAGCTCGCTGACAAGCTTCGGATCCAGATAGAAGAAGACCGAGAGGAAGGGCCTGTCGGCTGTGGCCGGCATGGCCCGGAAGGACGCCGGCATGTCGATGCCGGCCACGAGGCACTGATTCTCCCGGTAGAAGTACTCCCGCCCGCCGAAGCAGGAAAGCTTGCTGCCCTGGATGACAAAGGCGGCCAGCGGCCGCTCGAAGGTCTTCTCCGAGGAGGAGTCCGCCTCGCGGCGCAGCAGAACCATGCTGTCCACGGCCGTCTGCCAGTCCCCGGCCCTGGGCGCGTGCCGGCAGAGCCGCTCCTTCAGACGCTCGCTGATGGCCTCAAGTTCGCGCGCGGCGCCTTCCTCCATAAAGACCTCTCTTGTGCGGGTGCTGGGCCCGCGCGGCCCGCATCCCGCCTGAACGGGCGGAAATGACCGCAAAAAAGTGTTTTCCCGCCGCCGGCCGATGCCGCCGGCGCAGACGGAGCGCGCGGACAGAAGCCGGCGGGACCGCCATGGCTTTCCCTAACAGTTCTTCCCGCAGGTGTAAATCATCCGATCCTGCCATGGAGCCTGGCTGAAAAATGTAAAGAAGACTTTACACAAGTTTTTCACAACTTATAACAACTCCGTCTGTTTTTGTGTATTCTGCAGACAAATGAATCTGCTGGCTGAACC
>JAUNSE010000553.1 GCA_030539415.1 Desulfovibrionaceae bacterium | reverse complement strand
AGGTATGGCCTGAGACGCTGCGGAGACGGATTAATCGCTTTCAACCAGGAACTGCCGCAGGAAAATCTGCAGGACACATTGCGCCGGAGAACGGGTGGACAAGCCGCTATGCCCTCCCGCTCTCCGGCCTTTCACGCTTTCATTGCGGAGGAATGCCATGGAGAACAGACTGGCTCACGACAATCTGCCAAGGCTTCTGCTGTCGCTGGCTGTTCCGGCCATGCTGGCCCAGGTCATCACCCTGGGCTACAATCTGGTGGACCGCATCTACATCGGGCATATGGATGACGGCGCTTCGGCCATGACGGCCATCGGCATCTGCATGCCCATAGTAACCATCATTACGGCTGCGGCCTGCCTGTTCGGACGCGGCGGAGCGCCGCTCAGCGGCATCAGCATGGGGGCCGGCAGACAGGATGAGGCAGACCGAATACTGTCGAACAGCCTCTCCCTGCTGATCCTTTCGTCCCTGCTCATTACGATCGGCATACTGCTCTTCTGCGAACCGCTTCTGCTGCTGTTCGGAGCGAGCTCAGCGACATTGCCTTATGCGGAAGACTATCTGCGCATCTACAGTCTGGGCGTCTTTTTCTTCCAGATAAGTCTGGGGCTCAACTTCTTCATCAACACGCAGGGATTCACCCGGATCGGCATGATGACGCCCCTGATCGGCTGCGTCATCAACATAGTGCTGGACCCGATCTTCATCTTTGCCCTGGATCTGGGCATACGCGGGGCGGCAATCGCCACGGTCATCGCCCAGTTCGTCTCCTTTCTCTGGGTTCTGCGCTTCTACCGCAGCCCGCTGGCGCAGCTGCACGCGCGCGTCCCCATGATGCGGCCCCGCGCGGCTCTGGTCAGACGCATCATGATGCTGGGCGCCTCGCCGGCCTTCATGATTTCCACCGAAGGCATACTGCTTCTGAGTTTCAACACCCAGCTGGCCCGCTTCGGTGGAGACATTGCCGTGGGCTCCATGGCCATACTGGCCTCGATCTTCCAGCTTGTGCTCCTGCCCATGATCGGCATCTATCAGGGAGCGCAGCCCATCGTGAGCTACAACTACGGAGCGGGAAACCACGCCCGCGTGAGAGAGACCATTTGGCTCGCCGGATGCGCCACGCTGGCCTACTCCCTGATCTGCACCTGTCTTCTGACCGCCTTTCCTCATTTCGTGGCCGGTCTCTTCACTCCGGACCAGGGCCTTGTCGGACAGACGGCTCCCATGCTGCGGCTGTACATCTGCGGCTGCCTCTTTCTCGGCATGACCATTGTGAGCCAGGATACCTACAATGCGCTCGGAGACGGCAAGCTGTCCCTGTTCTTCGCTTTTTTCCGCAAGGGCATGCTGCTGATCCCGCTCATCTACATCTTTCCGTGCTTCGCCGAGGACAAGGTCTTCGCCGTCATTGCCGCCGAACCGGTGAGCGACATTGCAGCCTCGCTGGCCAGCACCGCCTACTTTGTGCATTACGTGAAAAAGAAGCTCCCTGTCCGGTCCAGCGGCAGTCGGGACAGCGCGGCAGTCAAACACGAACGAGGAGGAAAGTGTCATGCAGGATAGAGATCAGACAGGCATTGTCTTCAATGTGCAGCGGTTCAGCGTGCATGACGGCAACGGCATACGCACGGTGGTCTTTCTCAAGGGCTGTCCCCTCCGCTGCCGCTGGTGCAGCAATCCGGAATCCCAGCAGTTCGGCCCCGAACGTGCCTACAATCCCAATCGATGTCTCGGCGCCTCCGTCTGCGGCCGCTGCGCAGCGGTCTGCCCCTCCGGAGGCGTGAGCGTCACCGGAGACGG
>JAUNSE010000552.1 GCA_030539415.1 Desulfovibrionaceae bacterium | reverse complement strand
CCGGATATTTTGTCGATCAGAAGCGGATTGCGCGTTCTACTTCTCGCGCAGGGCGTTCTGCTTGGCCTTGAGAATGGGCTTCAGCAGATAGTTCAGCACGGTCTTCTTGCCGGTCATGATGTCAACCGTGGACATCATGCCGGGGATGATCGGCAGAATCTCGCCGTTGTGCTCGATGATGGTCTTCTCCGTGCGCACCTTGACCAGATAGAAGAACTCGCCGCGCTTGTCCTCGATGGTGTCGGCGCTGATCTGCTCGAGCTTGCCCTCGAGGCCGCCGTAGATGGCGAAGTCGTAGGCCGAGATCTTGACCATGGCCGGCAGGCCGGGATGCAGGAAGGCCACGTCCGAGGGGCGCACCCTGGCTTCCACGAGCAGGGTGTCGTCCAGGGGCACGAGCTCCATGATGGGCTCGCCGGGCTTGACCACGCCGCCCAGGGTGTTGAGGTAGATGGTCTTCACCGTGCCGCGCACGGGGGCCTTGAGCTCGGTGCGGATGACCTTGTCGGAGCCGGCGGAGAGGGACTCGCGCAGGGCGGCCAGATCGGCCGAGCGCTTGCTCACCTCCTCCATGAGGGCCGTGTCCATCTCGGCGCGGCGCAGCTCCACGCGGTGCAGGGCCTCGCCGGCAGCGGCCTCGGCCCTCGGCAGGGAGGACTCGAGGGCGGCTATCTCGCCGGCCATGCGGACCACGCGCTCCTGCAGGTCCAGATACTGCACCTTGGAGTAGCTGCCCTTGCCGACCAGGGGGCCGGCCATGTCCAGCTGCTGGCGGATCAGGGTGTAGCTCTCGCGCAGATGGTCCAGGCGCGAGGACTGCTCCTGCACCTCCAGGCGGCGCTGGCGCACCTGATCGTCCAGCACGTCGAGCTCGGCGGCGCGCTGGCGCGTCTGCACGTTGTAGATGGTCTCCTGCACGCGCTGTATGGAGCGCAGGCGGGCCAGCTGCTCGTCGTCCGGAGCGTGGCCGCAGGCTTCCAGCAGATCCTTCACGGGATCCTTGGCCCAGGAGAGCGGCAGGCCGTTGATGACGGCGCGCAGGCGCCTCAGGGCGGCATGGTTCTCCATGGCCCTGTTCATGGCGTCGCGCAGGGAGCTTTCGGCCAGCTCGTTGTCGATGCGGGCGAGGACGGCGCCCTTTTCCACGGTCTGGCCCTCGCGCACGTTGATTTCGCGCAGGATGCCGCCTTCCAGGTTCTGGATGACCTGCGTCCTGGAGGAAGCCACCACCTGGCCCTCGGCATGGGTGACCTCGTCGAGCTCGGCCACCGCCGCCCAGGCCGTGAAGGCCGCGAAGAAGAAGACCACCGACAGCGAGAGCCATCTGGCCATGCGCCCGGGCTTGCGGGCCAGGGCCGAGGCCACTTCGGCCGCATAGGGCAGATCGTCCGGATGGAGGCTGCGGCCCATGTAGTCCGACGGCTCGAACAGGCTCTGCGCCGGCTGGTTCTTGGGCTGCTGGCCGGGCATGCCGATGGGCATGGCCCCGCCCTTCTGGCCGGCCATGAACTTCTGCAGCGCCGCGAGCTGCTCGGGCGTCAGGGTCGCCGGCTTGCCGGGCGCGCCCTGAGGAGCGCCGGCGGGCTTTTCCGCGGGCAGCGCCGCGTCCTTTCCGCCGTCGGCGGGCGCCTGCTCCCCGGCGGCCTGCGCCGCGTCAAGGGGTATGCGCTCGGCGGCCTCGGCCCTCGTCATCTCGCCGGAGGCGTCCTGAGCCGCCCCGGCGGTCATGCTGTCCTTTTTCTGTTCGTCTCTGGCTGTCATCTTGCCGCCCCGTTCGTGTTCTTGTCACCCTGCTGCACCGAGAAGTTCAC
>JAUNSE010000551.1 GCA_030539415.1 Desulfovibrionaceae bacterium | reverse complement strand
ACGGCGGCGCTGCGGGATGTGTTCATGCTGATTTCCGCGGGCCCGTCCGGCTGCACGCTGACGGCCCTGATAGAGGGTGCGCGGCCCGCTCACCGGCTTTCGGCGGGCGCGGGCCTGTTGAAGAGTATGCCCAAGCGGCTGCCAAGGCAAGAGAATTTCAGTACAGCTGTACGGACAGCGGCTAGCCGGCGAGCCACCTGTCGAGGCTCGCGCGGACCTCCGGAGCCATCTCTGCATGGACATCGGCGCCGTCCTCGTCGGACTCGCGGCTGAGGAAGCGGACGAGGTAGGGATCCTCGCTCCTCTTCAGCTCCTCCGGGGTGCCGCAGAAGATGGAGCGGCCCTCGCGGATGACCATGACATTGTCGGCTATGCGCCAGACGCTGGCCATGTCGTGGCTCACCACCACGGTGGTCATGTCCGGGAAGTGGCGGTTCATGGCCAGGAGCAGATCGTCCATGCGGGCCGCGGTGATGGGGTCGAGGCCCGAGGTCGGCTCGTCGCAGAGCAGGATTTTCGGCTCGGCGACGATGGCCCTGGCCAGTCCGGCCCTCTTGCGCATGCCGCCCGAGAGCTCGTTGGGATAGAAGTCGGCAAAGCCCTCGAGGCCCACCATCTCCAGCACGCGCAAGGCCTCCCTGCGCAGGGCGGCCCTGGTCAGCGAAAGGTGCTCGGAGAGCGGCAGGACCACGTTTTCGGCCAGGGTCAGGGCGCCCAGCAGGGCGCCGTCCTGAAAGAGCACGCCCATGTTGCGGCGCAGGCGCGAGAACTCCCGCCGGGGCAGGCGCAGGATGTCCCTGTCGCCCACTATGAGCTCGCCCGCCATGGGTTTGGACAGGCCTATGATCTGGCGCAGCAGGGTCGACTTGCCGCAGCCAGACCCGCCCAGTATGACGGAGACGGAGCCCGCGGGCAGCACGCCCGTGACCGTGTCCAGGACCACGTGATCGCCGTAGCCGGCCTTGAGACCGCGTATGGTTATGTCCCAGCCTGATGCCATTCCTTGCTTCTCCTGAAAAGGTTTGCTTCCCGAAGGGCCCGGGCGGCCTAGAGGAAGATGCTCGTGAGCACGTAGTCGGCAGCCAGAATGAGGATGCAGGCTATGACCACGGCGCTCGTGGTCGCGTTGCCCACGGCCTCTGGGCCTACGCTGTCGCGGCGCATGTTGGCGTAGTAGCCCTGATGGCAGCAGATGACGATGACAATGAGCCCGAAGACCACGGACTTCACGAAGCCGCAGGTGATGTCCGCCATGGTGACGGAGGAGGCGATGCGGTAGAAGTACGAGCCCTGGTTCATGTCCAGCAGGGCCACGGCCGTGAGATACCCGCCGATGATGCCCACCACGTCGAAAATGGCCGTGAGCAGGGGGAAGGCCGCCAGCGAGGCGACAAGGCGCGGCGAGACGAGATAGGAGACGGAGTTGATGTCCATGACATCGAGCGCGTCAATCTGATCGCTGATGCGCATGACGCCGATTTCGGCCGTCATGCTCGAGCCGGCGCGGCCGGTCAGCATGATGGCCGTGAGCACGGGGCCGAGCTCCCTGATCAGGGAGAGGGAGACCACCGAGCCCAGAAAGCCCACGGAGCCGAAGCGTATGAGGGTGTAGTAGCCCTGCAGGCCGAGCACCATGCCGCAGAAGAGCGAGATGAGCGCAATGAGGAAGAGGGACTGGTAGCCGATGACGTAGACCTGCCTCAGGCTGCGCGTCACGATGCGCGTGGAGGCGAAGACCTGGCGGCAGCCTTCGGCAAAGAAGATGGCTGTCGAGCCCATGAACGTCAGGGCGTCGAGAAAGGGCCGTCCCAGGGC
>JAUNSE010000550.1 GCA_030539415.1 Desulfovibrionaceae bacterium | reverse complement strand
ACTCCGGCCGAAGTCTTCGACCTGCTCCTGGACACACAGAAGGGCCTTGACGGGGACGAGCGGGAGATGCTGCAGGGCCTCTTCGGCCAGATACTGATGGAGCAGATGCTGGCGCCGGAGAAGAATCCCGAGGACAGCGCCCGGGACAATGCCCGGGACAGTGCCGGTGCCGCCGGCAGCTCCCAGGACAGTGCCGCCGCGCCTTCCGCCGATGCATCGGACAGCACCCAGGCCCGCCCGAAGCGGGGACGAAAGCCCCGCGCCGCGCAGGCGTCCGGCCCCGACGGTCCCGGCGCGCCCGACCGCCCGGCAGAGGGGCAGGACGACTGATGCGGCTGTCAGCCCGGCAGCGGACAATCCGCCTGCGGCAGCAGGCCCGACGCCCCCTCCGGACAGAAGAAAGATACAAATAAAAAGGAAAGACGGAACCCGCCGCGCGCGGGTTTTCCGGGGAGAACACCAGACTGCGCCTTCTCAAAGTGCGCCTGCGCAACATCAACCGCCTTGCCGGCACCTGGACCGTGGACTTCACCGATCCGGAGCTTGCCGAGAGCGGCCTCTTTCTCATCAGCGGCAAGACCGGCTCGGGCAAGACGACGCTGCTCGACGCCGTCTCCATCGCGCTCTTCGCCCGCACCACCAGGCTCGGCAAGCTCTCCGAGACCAACAGCGAAATCATGACCCGCAACACCGGCGAGTGCTTTGCCGAGGTGGAATTCGTCTCCACCAGGGGATGGTTCCGCTCCACCTGGACGCTCAAGCGCGCCTACAAGAAACCGAACGGCAAGGTGCAGCAGCCCTCCATGCGCTTCGAGCACCGCGAGGGCGAGAACTTTGTCATCGAGCCCCTGAGCCTTGCCGAGACCCTGCGCCGCGTGGAGGAGGTCACCGGCCTCACCTACGAGAACTTCTGCCGCTCCATGGTGCTGGCCCAGGGCCAGTTCGACCGCTTCCTGCACGCGAAGGAGGCAGACCGCTCGGCCATCCTGCAGGACATCACCGGCACCGACATCTATGAAAAGCTCTCGCAGCGCGCCTTCGAGCATGCCAAGAAGGCCAGGACGGCCTGGGACAACGCCATGGACATGCTCGGGCGCTCGGCCGTGCTGAGCGGCGAGGAGCTGAAGCAGAAGCAGGAGGAGCTGGAGAGGCTTGTGCAGGCTCAGGCCGCGCGCCGCGCCGACCTTGTCCTGCGCCAGGCCGAGCTCGCCCATGCCGAGAAGCTGGCCCAGGCCGAAAGGGCCCGCACGGCTGCCGTCCAGGAGGAGGTCCGCTGCGGGAAGCTGGTGCAGGACCTCGCCCCCGACGTCGAGGCCCTGGCCGCGAACGAGCGCGCCGCCCGTCTGGACGCCCCGCGCGCAGCTCTGGCCGAGGCCGGGCAGGTGCTGGTCCGCGCCCGCGCCGAGCGCCTGCGCCTCGAGGCGAGCACCCCCGAGCGCGAGCGGGCCGCGCAGACGGCCATTGAGCAGGAGACACAGGCTCAGGCCGCTCTCGCCGGACGCGAGGCCGAAAGGGCCGCGGCGCAGCCCGAGCTTGTCCGGGCCAGGGAGCTCGACAGCCGCCTTGCCGTGTCCCGGAAGGAATTTGAGGACGCCGGGGCGCAGCATGAAGTCCTGGCCGCCCGCCTGACGGAATGCGAAAAGGAGGCCGCCGGCACGTCCAGAGCTCTGGCCGCCTGCGCAGGCAGCATCAGCAAGACCGACGAGGAGCTGGAGCGCACGGCCTGCGACAGCGCTCTGGCCGGCGCCTTCCAGGCCCTGACCCTGCGCCACAGGGACATGCTGGACAGGGCCGGCCAGGCCGATGCGGCCGGCCGCGCCGAAC
>JAUNSE010000549.1 GCA_030539415.1 Desulfovibrionaceae bacterium | reverse complement strand
TTCAAGGAAGTCAGAAGGATGTTCCAGTCCAGCAGACGGCAGACGTCATCGTAGGTGTACAGCTCGTTGAGCGCGAACATGGTCTTGCCATATCTCTGACTGTATTTTGCATGCCATCTCTTGAGAACAAAGAGGCACAGTTCTTCGACCATGGCCCTGAAGTCGGGTTCCGCGTCCAGGCAGGCTGCAAAGTTTGCATCTTCCGTCCAGTCGCCATTGTCGGCAACACTGATGAAGGTCATGCCCTCATTGCGATTCCTGTCGTTCACCGTACGCTCGAACTGATTGGTCAGCATGAGCTCCACGGAATGGATATGATCGTTGGTGGCCTCAAAGGAGCAGACTTCTTGCAGTTTCTGTACCAGTGTCTGCCGGAGATCTCTCTCGCCGGTCAGGATGCCCTGCAGCACAAAGACTTCCGACGGACGCACGCTGTTGGCCAGCTTTCTGGAAAGCCAGGAAATGCGGCGGGCCGCATCGTCGGAGAGCGTCACCCGATACTCGGGCTCGTACAGCTTGAGGAAGTTGTAGTAGGAATAGTTTGTCGGCGCCTGAAGGAACTTGATGGCGTCAATCTGACCGTGTGCCTCATAGTCCAGCAGATTGGGGATGCGGCCAAGCTTCCGCTTCAGGATGAGATAGTTTTCCTTGAGGATTTTGATGGACTGTGTCTTGGCTTCATCAATGGCACGCAGGATGGCGTCTTCGGCCACACGGTCGAAGCTTATGGAAGACTGGCCTGGAATGCTCTTGCCGCGTATGGTTCGGCGCATGCTTTCCTTGCTGTAGGAGCGGTCGTCGCCAAGCGCCATCGGAATCATGAAGTTGTTCTTGTGGACGCCGATGAAGTCCAGCACGACCACGAATTCCTTGCCGATGTGGCGTCTGAGGCCGCGGCCGAGCTGCTGTATGAAGATGATCGGGCTTTCTGTGGGGCGCAGCAGGATGACCTGATTGACCTCGGGGATGTCCACGCCTTCGTTGAATATGTCTACGGTGACCAGGTAGTCGTATCTGTTCTCGCCGTGTTCCTGCGTGAGCCTGCGCACCGCCTCCTGACGCTCTTCCTGACTGTTGTCGCCGGAGAGAGCCAGCGCCTTGTAGCCGTTGCGGTTGAAGCCTTCGGCTATTTTCTGGGCTCGATCGTTGGTCGAGGCAAATATCAGTCCCTTGACCCTTGAACCGCTGAAACCAAAATATTCGGCCTTTTCAATGATATGTCGGATAACCTCAGAATTGTCCAGGTTGATGAAGTAATTTGTGTCGTATGCTCTTTCTTCGTTGTTGTAATTGACGCTCAATTCGCCAATGCCGAAGTAGTGAAACGGGCACAGTAGATTGTTTCTGAGTGCTGCGCCAAGGCGGATCTCATAGACAATATTGTATTCAAATAAGTTATAGATGTCGAAACCGTCAGGCCTGTCCGGGCTGCCTGTCATGCCGAACCAGAAATCGGGGCTGAAATGCTCCATGATGCGCTGATAGCTCGGTGCGCCGGCCCTGTGCACTTCGTCTATCAGGATGAAGTCGAAGGCATCGGGCGCAAAACCCCTCAGGATCTCCTCCCTGGCCACAGTCTGCATGGTGGCAAAGACATATTTGCGGTCCGACTGCTCCCGTTCGTTGCCGGACAGAAGACCGTAGTCCTCCCTGGAACCGCCAAGGACGCGGAAGAAACTCCGTTTGGCCTGCCGTGCAATCTGCTCCCTGTGCACCAGAAAGAGAACGCGCCGGGGCTGCATCTTTTTGACGGCAAAGGCGGCCGCAAAGGTTTTGCCGGTACCGGTGGCGGAGATGAGCAGGGCGCGCTGCTTGCCCAGGGCAA
>JAUNSE010000049.1:4518-9971 GCA_030539415.1 Desulfovibrionaceae bacterium | reverse complement strand
TCTTGAAGGCCATTTCCGAGGAGTCCACGGAATGGTAGCTGCCGTCGTACAGCTTGACCCTGAAGTCCACCACCGGGCAGCCGGCGATGTAGCCGCGCGCGGCGGCTTCCTGAATGCCCTTGTCCACGGCGGGGATGTACTGCTTCGGAATGGCGCCGCCCACGATGGCGTCCTCGAAGACGTAGCCGGAGCCGCGGGGCAGGCCCTCCATCTCGATCCAGCAGTCGCCGAACTGGCCGCGGCCGCCGGACTGCTTCTTGTGACGGCCCTGTACCTGCACCTTGCCGCGCACGGTCTCCCTGTAGGGAACCTTCGGGGTCTTCAGGTCGATGTCCACCTTGAAGCGGCGCTTGGCGCGCTCGACGGCGAGCTCGATGTGCAGCTGGCCCATGCCGGAGAGCAGGATGTCGCCGGTCTCCTCGTCGTGCTCGAGCTTCAGGGTCACGTCGTCGTCAAGCAGCTTCTGCACGGCGGCGAAGACCTTGTCCTCCTCGCCGCGGGTCTTGGGCGCGATGGCGAAGGTCATCAGCTGCGGAGGCAGGGCCGGGACGGCCAGCTTGAAGGGCGTCTTGCTGCCGGAGAGGGTGTCGCCGGTCTTGGTGGATTTCAGCTTGGACACGGCCACGATGGAGCCGGGACCCATGGGGTCCTTGCATGCCGTGGTGGACTTGCCGGTGATGTAGAGCAGGCCGCCCATGCGCTCGGTCTCGCCGCTGGTCAGGTTGACCAGAGAGGAGTCGGAGGTCAGGGTGCCGGTCAGCACGCGCAGCAGGGAGTACAGCTGGCCGGAGACCGGGTCGGCGATGGACTTGAAGACGAAGCAGGACAGGTCGCCTTCGGCGGAGACGGGATGCGTGCCGCCGGCTTCGTCGAGCAGGCCGGGATTTTCCAGCGGCGAGGGCAAAAGGTCGTTGACGACGTTCAGCAGGTAGGAGCCGCCCTTGTTCTCGAGAGCGGCGCAGCAGACCACCGGGAAGATGGTCTCGGAGAGCACGCCCTTGCGCAGGCCGAGGTTCAGCTCCTCGTCGGACAGGGTGCCTTCGTCGAGGTACTTCTCGAGCAGGGTCTCGTCGCTCTCGGCGATGTTCTCCACGGCCACGTCGTGAATCAGGGAGAGCTCGTCCTTCAGGTCTTCGGGCACTTCGCATTCGTTGAGGGCGCCGTTGCCGGTGAAGCGGTAGGCCTTGCCGGTCAGGGTCTCGACGTAGCCGGCAAAGACGCCGTTCTCCATGATGGGCAGCTGCAGCACGACAGGACGCACGCCCAGAGAGCCCAGGCTCTCGATGGCCATGTTGAAGTCGGCGCGGTCGCGGTCGAGCTTGCTCACCACGATGATGGTGGGCAGCTTTTCCTCGCGGCTGTGGTTCCAGAAGCGTTTGGTCAGAGGACGCACACCGTCAACGGCGTCGATCACGAACAAGACACTGTCCACACCCCTGAGAAGATACTCGAGGTCACCGGTGAAGTTGCCGTCGCCAGGGATATCCAGAAGGAAGTGGCGACTCTTGTTCCACAGGTAGGTGGCGCAGCCGGGCTGAATGGAGCCGCGGCGGCGGATTTCCTCGGGCTCGTAGTCGAGGCAGGTCGTGCCTTCCTCGATAGCGCCCATCCTGTTGATGGCGCCGGCGTCAAAGAGCAGCATTTCCGCAAGGGAGGTCTTGCCGCAGCCACCCGTGCCTACAATGGCGTACGAGCGCTGCATATCGAGAGGGTTTGCCATGGTGTACTCCCAGAGTTGACGTGGACATAACTCAAAGAAACACCCGGACCCGGCGGCCATGCCAGACCGTCAGGGTCCGGGTGATCTGTTCCTGTTTGAATCCTATAGGCCTTCACTCTATACGCCAAAAACAAAAAAGGGAAGACCTTGAGGCCGCAAAGACGGGTGAAGCGACTGTCAAACAGCCGGAAGACCGGCCATTTCCCATGCCGATGCATGGGGCAAAGCGCAGAAAGGCGTGTTCCGGACAGAGGTTGGGCCGCGACCGCGGACGCCGTTTTTCCGGCGGGGCGGCATTGACGCCCGAGCCTTGCGCGCAGT
Organism: Desulfovibrionaceae bacterium; assembly: GCA_030539415.1. Classification (GTDB taxonomy): domain Bacteria; phylum Desulfobacterota; class Desulfovibrionia; order Desulfovibrionales; family Desulfovibrionaceae; genus Desulfovibrio. The sequence continues at coordinate 7,930 of JAUNSE010000049.1, read as the reverse complement.
CGGGCAGCACCCCGCGGAGCCGCAAAAAAGGCATCGCCCCCTACGGTCTGACGCTGCCCGCGAGGGCAGGGTCGAGATGGCGGCGTCCGCCGTGCTGCACGGCTCTGGCCGCGATGAGCTGGGCGACGATGCTCACGCCGATCTCCTCGGGCGTCTCGGCGCCGATGGAGAGACCCACAGGCAGGTTCACGCGGGCAAGATCCTCGTCATTGAAGCCCTCCTCCCTGAGGGAGGCGAAGACGGCCTGCATCTTTTTTGCGGAGCCTATCATGCCGATGTAGCCGGCCTGCGTGCGCAGGGCCTGGGAAAGAACGTTCCTGTCGTGCTGATGGCCTCTGGTCAGGATCAGCACAAAGCTCTTGCGCCCCGGGGCGAGCCCCTCGAAGCAGTTCGCAAAGCCCGGCACGGTATGGACGGCTGCCGCATCGGGGAAGCGCTCGCTGTTGGAGAACTCCTCCCTGTCGTCCGTGACGGTGTAGGTGAAGCCGGCAAGGGCGGCGATTTTCGCGGTGGCCAGACAGACGTGGCCTCCGCCCATGAAGTTGACGCGCCAGGGGCTCTGCCAGGGCTCGATGACAAAGTGCTGGCCGAGGCCCAGGTTGAGTTCGGACGGACAGGAGAGGCCTGTTTCGGCCATCAGATCCTTCACGGCGTGGCTCACCATGACCGGCAGCGGCCACTTGTCCGCGTGGACCCGGCAGACGCGGCGCTGGCCCGGGGCGGTGACGGGAACGACCGAGAACATGTCGTCTGCGCAGCGCTCGGCCACGAGCAGGCGCTCGTAGAGCACCGTGGTGCGCCCGTCCGGCTGCACGGGCTCCAGAAAGAGGCGCACCGAGCCTCCGCAGATCATGCCGATGGAGGCCGCTTCGCCGGCGGAAAGGTCAGCGTCCATGAACTGGCAAAGGCCGCTCTCGATGACCTCGCGCGCCCTGTCCAGAGCCTTTTTCTCCAGAATGCCGCCGCCAATGGTGCCGTCAACAAGGCCTTCCTCGCCGACGAGCATGGTTGCGCCCGTGTGCCGCGGAGCGGAGGCCAGCTGACGCACCACGCTGACAAGGGCAAGTCGTTTTTTCGCTTTCAGTTCGCGGCAGATGCTTTCCACTATGGACATGTCCTGCTCCTGCAGCCCGGGGCTGACTTGGGTTATGCAATATGCTGAAGGGAAGGGGCGCCGCACGTCCGCGGCGCAGGCGCATGCGCATGCGGTATTCCGACGTGCGTCTAGCGGTTTTCAAGGCAGGCCATGCAGCCGTACTCCTGCGGAATGCGGCGGGCCTCGCAGAGCGGCAGGGCCAGATAGTCGGCCAAAACGCAGCGGTTGAAGGAGGCATGCCCCACAACCACCAGCATGCCTTCGGGACAGTGCATGCGGGCCCGCACCAGGGCCATGAGGGCGCGGCTCGACAGCATGGCGAAGGATTCCCCGCCTGCGGGCGCGTAGTCCGCCCAGTTTCTGTCCCGCTCCGCAAGCGCTCCGGGAAAGCGGCGCTCCACCTCTTCCTTGGTCAGTCCCTCCCAGGCGCCCAGGCTGATTTCCCGAAAGCCTCTGTCGGCGATGACCGGCATGGTGCCTCCCCTGGGGCGGAAGGCCCGGCGAAGCATGTCCGCGCAGGCTATGCCGCGGCTAGAATCGGAGCAGAAGAAGGCCTGCGGAGGATTGTCGGCATGGACCTCGGCAAAGCGCGCGGCCAGCGCCTCGAAGGACGCCCTGCCGTGCGCGGAGAGCTCGACATCCCGCTGCCCCACAAAGCGGCGCTCGGGATTGGGGACAAGGGCTCCGTGGCGGAAGAGCCAGATGGATCTGGCGGCTCTGCCGTCCTGAGCCTGAGCTGAAGTGGCGGGACAAGCGGAATCGGCGGACTGGGTCATGGATTTCCTTGCAGCCTTGTGGCTGCGCGTGGCTGGTGAGTTTGGGAAGAGCCTGTCCTGGGCGGTGAAAAGCCCGGGCGTCAGCCGTCAGCGGCCGGTCAGCGTCAGGCTGGCAATGCGTTCGGGCGAGCAGCCGATCTCGCCGGTGAGCCGCGCCTCGAGCGCCCTCGCGTGCCCGAGCCGTTTCTCTATGCCGGCCACGGCCCTGGCCTGGGTGCGGTAGAGCTCCTTCTTCTGGCCGAAGCGCTCGGCAAGGGGCACGAAGCGGGCCCCGAAGCAGTACTTGTCGGCCAGGTAGACCAGCTCCCGCTCGGTCACGGCCTTTTTTCCGGCTAGGACAAGGTCGCGGTGATCGCGCACGCAGCGGGCCATGGCGGAAAGCCCCAGGCTCTCGAGCCAGAGGCCGCCCACGGTTTCGTGACGGGCATTGCCCTTGGCGATGTCATGGACAAGACCGGCTGCGCGGGCGAGCTCGGGATTGACGTCCATGCCGCAGAGAAGACCGCGCTGGGCCAGCGCGGCGGCCACTGCGGCCACTGCCTCGGCGTGGCGTATGCCTCTGTCCGGCACATGGACAAGCTCGAGCAGGCGCAGCGCCGACATGGCGGGAAGCCATGTGCCGTCGGGCATGTCCCTCATGCGCAGGACGCCGGGCAGAATCTCGGCGCAGAGCTCGTCGGCATTGTCAAAGGCGGGGATGGCATCGAGTTTTGAGGGAAGCGAGCCTTCGGCCAGGGCGGCCACGGTTGCCTTGCCCAGCAGCACGGGCCAGCCGCGGGCGCTGCCCGCGGCCGGGCGCAGACTGTCGCGGAGGGGGGCGGTCTCCCTTTCCAGATGCCGTTCGGCCGCCTCCTGCAGCAGAAGAACAAGGCCGCTCCTGCGCGCGAGAGCCGCTTCGGCCGGATGCAGCAGGCATGGCCCGGAAACAAGGCGGGCCAGCACGCTCCAGAGGGATTGTGACGGCGGGAGAAGCGAGACCCGGACACCCAGTGAGAGCGCTTCGCGAAGCTCCACACGGGCCCGGCCGCGAGCTTCGGACAAGAAAAGGCCGTCGGCCAGCACCAGGGGCTCAAGGCCGAGGTTTCGGTAGAGGCGCACAAGACGGGCGAGACCGCAGGGCTCCGATCCTTCCCCGCGTGCGGAGCAGCCCGCGGTCATGTCGGGGAAAAGGGTGCGGGAAAGCGCATCCCCGGCGGCAATCACCGGCGTGACGGGAAACTGCCTGGCCGCGAGCCAGGGCATGTCGTCGGGATAGTGCCAGGGCACGCTGCGTCTGGGCATGAAGGGCCGGCCCGATCCGTCTGACGGCTGCAGGCACCACTGCTCGCCTTGTGACATCGCTCCTCCGGGAAAATGGACGCTGTTCTTGGGCATAAAGTGCGAAAAAGGCGCAAAGGGGCGCATCTCACGGGATGCAGCCTTTTGCGCCAAGGGGGGATGACTGAAGAATTTGCGGGAAAATCCGGGCAGTCCCGGATGGCGGGCCGGCTATTTCTGATGCACGGTGAGCCTTGAGGCATCGTGCGCCTCGTCCTCCTGA
>JAUNSE010000049.1:0-4508 GCA_030539415.1 Desulfovibrionaceae bacterium | reverse complement strand
CAGGCGTGGCACAGGCCGTAGAGAACATGGTAGTGGCCGAGCAGGGTGTAGTCGTGGGCCGCGGCGATGGTCTTCTGCATCTTCTCGATCTCGGGATCGTAGATTTCGACAATCTTGCCGCAGTTGACGCACATCAGATGGTCGTGATGGGCGCCCTCGTTGACGATTTCGTAATGGGCCACGCTGTCGGTCAGATGAATTTCCGAAGCGAGACCGGCGGCGCAGAGGAGCTTGAGCGTCCTGTACACCGTGGTCTGGCCGATGCTGGGATCAAGCTTCTGCATGTGCTGGTAGAATTCTTCCAGCGTGTGATGGCCGGGCAGGTTGAAGAAGGCCTCGGCAATGCGGCGCCGCTGCGAGGTCGTGTTCATCTTGTTCCGGTTCATGAAGTCCAGAAACTGCTCCACAGTGGGAGTCGCTGTATGTTTGCCGTCGCTTGACATTGTGCCTCCAGGGTGGCCTACAACGGGCGTGCGCCGTCACGGCCTTGCCCGCCGGAAAAGATAGGGCCTCTCCCCGCGGGCCGGGGCCGAAGCTGGCGGGCGGTCTGGGCCGCCCCTGTGCGCTGCCGCAAAAGGGAGCTGCTTCAGAAGGGTGTGCATCTGCCCGCTCTTCTGCGGTTTGGGGGAAAGTTACCAAAATAAAAATAGCACAAAGGCCTTTCGGCTTCAAGGAAATTTCCCTGTGGCAAGGGCCTCTCGGGCATTTTGCCGTGCCAGTTCAGGGACGGAACCCCTTGATTTTCGCTTCCTGCATCATCGCGGACCGGGAGCCGCGCCGGCATGCGCCGTCCCGAACGCGTCCGCAGCGGGCATTCGCGCGCAGATTCTACCGATAGTCCGCGAGCAGGAACATGGGCTTGATGGCCACGACCTCGTCGTACTCGGTCTGGCTGACCCTGACCGAGGAGTTCAGCGTTTTGAGCACGGCCTTCATGTCCTCGAACGCCTCCTCCACCGTCTCGGAGCGTCCCTGACGGATGGAGCGTATCATGCGCGCGAGCGTGGCGGGATGGGCGTAGCGGGCCGGCAGGGGAAAGTCCGGATAGGCGGCGATGTAGTCCCCGACCTCGCCCTGCGTCTTCTCGAGCGCCTCCTTCAGGGTCTTCGTGTTGTTCCTCGCCGTGGGCAGCACGTTGGCTCCGGAGAAGATGAAGATGCCCATGAAGCCGAAGGCGGTGATGTAGAGGCCCGTGTCGCCGGTGCCGGTCAGCCAGAGGATGATGCCGTAGGCCGCGGCGGCGATGGCGAAGCAGAAGATGCTCAGGGCCACCCAGCGCTGGGCCGGGTTGGTCATGAGGTTGACGCGCCTGGCCTTTGAGTCCGCGGCAAGGCGCATGGCCAGGTCCTGCCGCTCCTCGAGATAGGCCCTGGCCTTTTCCAGGGCGGCGATGGACTCCTTTGCTGTCCGGCTCAGGTTCTTCTTGTAGCTGGCCTCCTCGGCGGCCTTCGCTTCGGCCAGCTTCTGTTCGGCGGCGGCGGAGACGGTCTTTATTTTCGGCCAGCGGTGCTTGATTTCGGCGAGCATGGCGTCCACATGCTGCTCGTGCTTGAAATTGCAGACCTTTTGGCCGCCGTTGTACTCGACCACCAGGTAGGGAATGGAGCCGAAGATGCCCTTGCCCGTGAAGCCGCCCTTGCTCATGGCCACGCGCTTGTAGACGCGGCGCACGGCGGTGATGGGCACATACCAGCTGCGCTCGATGAAGAAGCTGTTGAGGTAGAGGGCCTTCTCGCCCACGCCGCAGGGGCCGAAGTGAATGCACGCTTTTTTGTCGGCCCTGAGGGCCGCGTCATCAAGCCTCTGTCTGTCCAGCGGTGTCGGTTTGAAAAGGGACATGGCGTCTCCTGTCCGGCATTTTAGGCTGCCCTGGTCCGGCCGGGGCCGGTGCGGCAAGCCATGCCGTGAAGCGTAAGATGAAGCCGATACTATCAGGAATGAGTATCAGAAAGCAAGGAGCGGGGGTAAGGAAAGGGGCTGCCCTGAGCGGACAGCCCCGTTGGTTTCATTCGCTAGCCGCGTTCAGACCGCTATGCGGCAGGGCTGGTCGGGACCTTCTTGGTGGCCTTCAGGAAGAGGCCGAGGAAGAGGGCGGCAACCACCACGCCGATCGCGTAGGCGACGGAAGTGGGCAGCTTGACCACGAGGCCGAGGCACTCGGGGGCCATGCAGAAGTAGGTGGCGGAAACGGCGCTCATGAAGGTTCCGGGCACCGCGGTGATCCAGTAGTTCTTCTTCTGGAGGAAGAGGTACATGGAGGCGGTCCACAGCACAATCATGGCCAGGGTCTGGTTGGTCCAGCTGAAGTAGCGCCACACGATGGTGTAGTCGAGCTGGCTGATGAAGGCGCCGCACAGGAGCAGCGGCACGGACAGCAGCAGACGGTTCTTGTAGCTGGCCTGGGGCAGGCCGATCCAGTCGGCCAGGGTGTAGCGGGCGGAACGGAAGGCCGTGTCGCCGGAGGTGATGGGGCAGGCGATGACGCCGAGCATGGCGAGGGCAACGCCCACGCCGCCCATGGTCCTGGCGCAGACGTCGTAGATGGCGGCGGACTGGCCGCTGGCCATGTTGGCGGCGAGGCCGGTCATCTGGCCGTTGGTGACCTCGTACAGGGAGCAGCCGGCGGCGGCCCAGATGAGGGCGATGACGCCTTCACACACCATGGCGCCGTAGAAGACGAAGTGACCCTGACGCTCGCTCTTCATGCAGCGGGCCATGAGGGGGGACTGGGTGGCATGGAAGCCGGAGATGGCGCCGCAGGCCACGGTGATGAACATGAAGGCCCAGACCGGGGTGCCCTTGGGATGCATGCTGGTGAAGTTGTCCCAGATTTCGGGCATCACGACGCTGGAGTCGGCAATCATGCCGAGGGCCACGCCGACGGCCATGACGATGAGGCAGATGCCGAACACGGGGTACAGCTTGCCGATGATCTTGTCGATGGAGAGGAAGGTGGCGATGAAGTAGTAGACCAGCACGACCACCAGCCAGAAGCTGGTGTTGGTCACGATGCCGGTGGTGACGCCGCCCTCGTGGAAGAGCTTCACGATGAGGCCGGCGGGGCCGACCGCGAAGACGGTGCCGACCATGACCAGCAGGACCACGGAGAAGACGCGCATGATGTTCTTCATCGTGGGTCCGAGGTAGATGCCGGTCACTTCGGAGATGGAGGCGCCCTTGTTGCGGATACTGGTCATGCCGGAGAAGAAGTCATGCACAGCGCCGGCAAAGACGGTGCCGAACGTGATCCACAGGAAGACGATGGGGCCCCAGAGGGCGCCGCCGAGCGCGCCGAAGATCGGGCCGAGGCCGGCGATGTTCAGCAGCTGGATGAGGAACAGCTTCCACTGGGGAAGGACAACGTAGTCCACGCCGTCATTGATGGTGATGGCCGGCGTATCGCGGTCATCGGGGCCGAAGGTCCGCTCCACCATTTTGCCGTAGGTGAAGTAGCCCAGAATCAGAATGGCCAGACAGATGAAGAAACTCAGCATGGAATTTCTCTCCCTTAAAACAGTTATTCCGGGGACGTGCAGATACGGGACCTGTACGTTTCAGTTGAGTGACAATACCGCACCAGTTGTTGCACTGTCAAATGTTCTGTCTGTATTGCGGTGAAAAAGTGCTGTATTAACTGACTGTTATAGTGGCAAATGCAGTAATGGCGCATAATGAACGCTGTTTGTTGCTGATAATGCGGCTGGCAGGTGTATTTTTAACATGAATTAGAATATCTTGTGAATATTATAGCAAATGATTATCAATTTTCTGATGCAAAAAAAGATTGGTGACTTCTGCTGACTGTATGTACAGTCAGTGTTCCTCCCGTACTGCGGACATGACTTTTTTCAGTCAAAATGATTTGTGCGCATCTCCTTTTGCTGTTTAAAAAAATAAGCGCATCGCATGATGCAGTACAAGTTTGAAATGATACCACTCTGCGGAGACAGCCGCAAACTGCGGATAATATGATGCACTGGCATCGACAAAAAACAGAGTTGGAACATGTCTTTTTGTCATCTGCTGACAAACAGCATGTCCGGCAAATCAGGCTTTTTGCATGCCGGTATATTGAGTGATTGATCAATCAATATATGGACGCGCTTGATTTGCGCAGCGGGGACGTCTATGGTCCGCTTCGCAAACAGAGTTCGGCCCGGGTGGAGGACCTCCCTGGCCGCAGAATCAACAGGGACTGCCCGCGAAACCCCGGATAAGGAAAAATTGGCCTGGATTCTTCTTTTCCTTGCGGGTCTGCTGGAGATCGGATGGGCCGTCGCCCTGAAGTTTTCTCACGGTCTGAGCAGACCGCTTCCCACAGTTGTCACTCTTGTTCTTGTGGTCGCGAGTTTTCTGATGCTCTCGCAGGCCATGCGCGACCTGCCCATGGGCACGTCCTATGCCGTCTGGACGGGCATAGGCTCGGCCGGCACGGCCATCGTCGGCATGATTGTCTTGGCTCTGTTGAACCAAAATGTTGATTTTAGAGGGGTACGGCCTCAAGGACT
>JAUNSE010000548.1 GCA_030539415.1 Desulfovibrionaceae bacterium | reverse complement strand
AGACCGAGCGCAGCACATGGCCGTTCTCGTCCTGCAGCAGCGCAAAGCCCTTCTCCAGCGGCGCCAGGGGGCTTGCGGCGGCAAGGCGCAGGGCCAGGTGCTCGAGCTCCCGCCCGGCCGTGTCGCAAAGATTTGTCCCTGTTATCATGAGGCGCGCGCCGCTGTCCGCCAGCGCCCGCCCGTGCGGGGCCAGGAAGCGTCCGCCGGCCGCGGTCAGGTCCTCCGCGGCCTCTGTCAGCGCCCGGTCCGCGCGGCTCTCCAGCCGCTGGCAGGCGGCGGCAAGACGTCCGGCAAGGTCACCCAAGGCCTCCTCGCGGTTCTTCAGGCGGGCCTTGGGGGAGCAGGCGCGCACCATGCGCTCGTGCTGGCGCAGGCGGTCGGACATGTTCTCGAGAAGGCGGGTTACCGCCGTGTCCGCGCGGCTTTTGAGGCCGTCCAGGACGTCCCGTATGTCGCTTCTGGGGGTCCAGAGGATCTGCGCCGCCTGGGTGGGCGTGGAGGCGCGCTTGTCGGCCGTCATGTCGGCCAGGCTGTTGTCCGTCTCGTGGCCTATGCCGGCCAGCACCGGCACGGGGCAGGCAAAGATGGCCCTGGCCAGGGTCTCGTCGTTGAAGCAGGCCAGATCGTCCTCGGAGCCGCCGCCGCGGATGACCACGACCACCTGGCTTTTGCCGTCGCGGCCGGCCGCGGCCACGGCCCGGGCTATCTCGGGGCCGGCGGTCTCGCCCTGCACGCGCACGGGGTAGAGGCGCATGCGGCAGCCGAAGCCCCTGTCCTCGGCCGTGCGCAGAAAATCGTGTATGACAGCACCCCTGGGCGAGGTGACCAGGGCGATGCAGGTGGGGTTGGGCGGCAGGGGACGCTTGCGCTCGTCCGCGAAGAAGCCCTCCTTTCTCAGGCGCTCCATCAGCAGCCTGAGCTGGCGCGCGCGGTCTCCGGCGCCGAGATCCGTGATGCCGGTGACACTGATGCGGTAGTTGCTGTTTCCCCGCCGGCAGTAGGTGCCGATGCAGCCCTCCACCATCACGCGGCGCTCGCTGGCAAAGACCTCCTCTATGCGTCTGGGCTCCGGCAGGATCTCGCCGGTCAGGGGGTCCGCGCCGAGCAGGCGCTGCAGATCGCGGCCCCCGACAAAGCAGTTGATCGACTCCTCTCCCTCGTGCAGGGAGAAGAAGACCATGCGCCCGTAGACACTGCTGCTCACCTTGTAGGAGCCGATCTCCCCGACCACTTTGACCATGCCCGCCGCTCCGATGTTTTTCTTCAGGGCCAGCTCGACGGCCCTGTTCAGCTGGGACACGGTGTACTGACTGGGCTGCGGCATACTGTCTCCTCAATCCATGCTGGGGGTGGGCGCACTGTCCGGAAAAAGTCCGGACATGCATGAGGAAGTAAATAACGTCCCGCTCGGCTCTGTCAACCGCCCGAACGGCATGTTCCAGCCCGGGGCCATGGCCTCGATGCCCTGCGGAAGAGCGTCCCGGAGCCGCCCTCTTTCCTGCAAAAGAACGGGAAGATCGGGCTCCTCCTGCTGTATACCCCTGTCTGGAGCCTGTCGGAAAGAACACAGCCGGCAGGGAGTTCCGCGGAAAGGCTGCAGGAGACGTTCTTGAAAAAAAATCGGAAATGCACCCTTGACATCCATCCGCGTCCCGGCTATTGCTCCAGATCAAAGAGAGGGCAACAGGTATTTGTGACGTGACTTGACCTGCTGCCTCCCTGACATAAAGTGGTTATGTCAAATTATCTTGATGCCGCCGAAAGTAGCTAGCTCGGCGGCATTTTTATTTCGACCGAAAATGGTGAAACTTCCAGACAATTTACCCGGCACGCACGCA
>JAUNSE010000547.1 GCA_030539415.1 Desulfovibrionaceae bacterium | reverse complement strand
CCGCTCCTCCCTGAGCGTCCTGTCCCTGTTCAGCACCTCCTCCAGCATGCCGCTGGCCTTCTGCAGCTTGTCGGCCTCGTCCTGCAGGGCCTGGCAGGCGGCGCGGCACTGCCCGATGTCGCGGTTCCCGCAGGGCTCCGCAAGCAGGGCGGCAAGGGTCCTTTCGGCCTCGGCGCGCACGGCCTTCGCCCGCTCGAGGGCCTTGGTCCCGTCATCCACCCTTGTCCTGAACTCCATGAAGCGGGCATCGGAGAGACGGGCCGCCGCGGCCTCCTCCAGGCTCGGGAAGTCCTGCTCCCTGCACAGGCGGAGGGCTGTGTCCCTCGCGTCGCCCTCGCGGGCGGCGGCCCGGGTCAGGGCCTGGGCCGCGCTCTCGAGCGCCGTGCCGTGGGCGGCGAGCTCGCGCTGGGCCGTCTCGCGGGCGGTCCTCGCCCTTTCCAGAACCGTCTTCGCGGCCTCCACGGCCGCGGCAAGGCCCTGCTCCACCCTGTTTGCATCGCGGCCTTCCAGCACGCGCTCCCGCTCGGCGGCAAGCTCCCTGTACGCCCTGTCGCGCGCAGCCAGCACCTCGGAGGCTCCGGCGGCCTGCTCGGCCAGGGATTTGCGCCGTTCGGCAAGGGAGGCGGCAGCGGTCTCGAGGCGGCCCTTCTCCTCGCGCAGGTCCGCGGCCTGCTTCTCCAGAGCGCCGCGCGCGCCAAGACGCCTTTCCAGCACGTTCAGCACGTCGCGTGCCAGAGCCTGCTCGCGGCTCAGACCGTAGGGGGCCACGGCATCGGCAAAGGCGCCGACGGCGGTGACGGCGCGGGCCCTGGCCTCGGCGCCGTCCGCCTTCGTCCTGAGGAGGGCTTTGTCGGCGGCGGCCTCGGCCTCCTTCGCGGCGGCAAGCTCGCCCTCGCGCTGCGCCAGCGTCTTCTCGGCCTGCGCCTTCTCCTTCTCGGCCCGGGCGAGATCCGCCTCAAGCCTCTCGGCCTGCCTGCGGCAGGCGGACTGGGCGTCGCGCGCCTCCTTAAGTCCCGGGGCCAGCGCCTCGAGCCGGCCGGCCAGGGCGCGCTGTCCTTCGGCGGAAGGGTCGGCTTCGGCCAGGGCCGCCGCGCAGTCCTCGAAAAGGGCGCGCGCGGCACGGCTCAGCCTGTGCGCGGAGCCCGCGGCCCGCACGGCCAGGGCAAGCTCCCCGGCCAGGGCGCTGCGTTTTGCCTGGCAGACATCCCTGCCCGCGGCCTCCTTCTGCCGCACCTGGGCCAGCTCGTCCATGGCCGCCCTGGCGGACGCCTCCACGGCGGCAAGGCGCCGCCCGCAGTCGGCCTCGGCTCTCTGGGCGGTCTCGAACTCGCGCACGGCCTGCTCCAGGGCCCGCTCGTCCGCGTCCGCGTCGGGCAGGGGCGCGCGGCTCCAGGGATGATCCAGGGAGCCGCAGCAGGGGCACGGCTGGCCGTCGACAAGGCGTGCGCGGTGCTCCTCCATGGTGGCCACCAGCCGGCTGCGCTCGGCTATCTGGCGCTTCAGGTCGGCGATCTGCGAGAGGCCAGCGGCATCCCGGCCCAGTTTTTCATGCTCGGCGCCAAGGCGCACCACCTCCTGCTCCAGAGTGCGCATGGTCTCGGCGCGGCGGCGCGCCTCGCCGGTGAGTTCGGCCTGGGCGCGGGCAAGCGCGGCATGCTCGGTCACGGCCAGGCGCGCGGCCTCGGTCCGCTCGCGCAGCTCGGACAGTTCGGCCGGGGTCAGACCGCCCAGCAGCTCCTCCCTGTCGGCGGCAAGGCGCAGGCTTCTTCCGGAGGTTTCCTCGAGGGTCGTGCGCGCGGCGGCGACGGCACTGTCCGCCATGGCCCGCGTCCTCGCGGC
>JAUNSE010000546.1 GCA_030539415.1 Desulfovibrionaceae bacterium | reverse complement strand
GGGAATGGCCCGTCAGCCGCGCGTGGAGCCGCCCTGCATGCCCGCGGCATCGTCTTCGGCCGCCCTGCCGTCGGGGGCGGCGCCGTCGTCAGTCGCGCGCCAGTCATCGGCCGCGCGCCAGTCCTCCGGCCCGGAAAGATCCTTCGGAACGGACCAGCCGGCCCCGGGGAAGTGCGCGCAGCCGCTGCCGCCCGCATGGCCGCGGACCCACGTGCCCGCGATCCGGGCGCGGCCGCACGGGGTGTGCCTGTAGCCGGCGGCCTTCACATGGTCCAGCATCTCGCCGAACAGGTCCTGCAGGGTGCTCTCCATCCCCTGCGCCAGCTGCTCGATGGCCTGCAGCCGGCCGCGGTACTCGATGGCGGCCTCGGGCGGCAGGTGGAAGCCGGCATCGGCGGCGTCGCCGACAAGACCGCTCAGCGCGGCGGTGATCTCGCCCAGGCTCTCGGCGCGGTCGCCGCACCTGTCCGCGGACGAGATCAGGCTGTCCTCCAGACATTCGATGTCGTTGATCTCCCTGGCGGCGAGGCTTGCGGGAATCGGTTCGTTCTGATGTTCCATGCGTTGTCTCCTCTCTCGGTGCGGGCTTTCAAGGGGTGCCGGGCGAAGCGGCGCGCCTCGTGTCCGAAAAACATGCGCGGTCCTGCGGCCGTCCGGGCCTCCTTCCGACACCAGATCGCGGACGATTCCGACCGGAGCCGGGCGGGAAGGGGCCTGTCCGTTTTATAGCCTGTTTGACTTTACATGGCAAGAATAAAAAAGTAAAGAAAAGAACTGGCTGGGCGCAAATTGTTTGGACGGAGCTTTTCTGCTGAAATTCACGGAATCAAGAAAGGCATCCGAGCGGGCGGAGGTGGTCATGCGCAAGACGTATTCCGTTTGTCTGGGGCGAACGCCCTGCGGCACGCTCGGGCTCGAGCGGACCAGGGGAGCCAGCCGGGCCGTGTTCGCCTATGCGGCGGACTGGCTGGAAGGTCCCATGGCCTTTGCCCTGGGTCCGGACCTCCCGCTTGAACGCTCCGCCGTGACCGCCGCCTCCGCCGCGGGCCTCTTCGGCTGCTTTCGGGACTGCACCCCGGACCGCTGGGGCCGGCAGCTCATGCAGCGCCGCGAGATCCTGCGGGCAGCCGGGGAGGGGCGCACGCCGCGCACCCTGCAGGATGCGGACTTTTTTCTCGAGGCGGGTGACGCCATCCGCCAGGGCGCTCTGCGCGCAAGCCCCGACGGGGGTGAAACCTTTCTGGCTGCCGACGACAGGTCTTTTCCGCAGGGAGTGCCGCCCCTGACGGCCCTGCCGGTGCTCGTGCGCGCGGTCCGGCGCGTGCAGGAGAGGTGCGGGAGCGCGGAGGAGCTGCTCCTTGTGGCGGCAGCCGGTGCCGCCCTTGGCGGCGCCCGTCCCAAGGTCTGCGTGAGGGGCCGGAACGGCGAACTCTGCATCGCCAAGCTGTCCGGAATCAGGGACAGCCGCGACATGCCCCTCTGGGAGTATGTGAACCTCCGCCTGGCGGCCCGGGTCGGCCTGAATGTGCCCGCAGCTCATCTGCTCAGGGGGGCCCGAGGGCAGCGCCCTGCTCGTGCGCCGCTTTGACCGGGAGGGGGAGCGGCGCAGGCCCTTTCTCTCGGCCGCGAGCCTGCTGCAGAAGACCGACGGAGAGACGGGCTCCTACGCGGAGATGGCCCAGGCCCTCATGCAGGCGGGGATGCGGCCCGGCCGAAATTTCGGCCCGCATGCCGATCTAACTTCGGATGCAGACTGCCGTCGGGACCTGGCCGAGCTCTGGGCGCGCATGGTCTTCAACATGCTCATTCACAATACCGACGATCACCTGCGCAATCACGGC
>JAUNSE010000545.1 GCA_030539415.1 Desulfovibrionaceae bacterium | reverse complement strand
AGCAGCTTCAGCGGGAGCGGCAGCGGCCGGAGCGGGAGCGAAGCCGGCCTCGAGCACGGCGGCGACGGGCACCAGCTTGTCGGGAGCGACCTGGGCGGCGTACTGGGGCATCAGCAGACCGAAGGGCTGGGCCAGCACGATCACGCAGACGGCGGACACGAGAAGCGGGGCGGCCGCGGTGCGGCTGCGCCAGGCCACATGGGTGATGATGAGAGCGGCGACCAGGGGCGCCACGCTGATGCCGATGGCGACATTGGGATCAGCGGCCCAGAAGCGGCCGAGGTAGTTCATGGCTTCGGCGGGGATGCAGGCGGTCGCCTGAGGCGGCAGCAGCGGCATCACGAGCTCGCGCACGAAGGGAATCATCAGGGTCGCCAGCACCAGGGTGACGGCGAGCAGGATGAGGCCCAGCAGCAGGAAGAAGCCGCGCGTGCCGAACAGGCCCAGGCTCAGCAGGGCGCGGGCGGTGAGCACGGCCATGATGCACAGGGCCAGGAAGATGTCGAAGGTCTGGGTGGAGAAGAAGGCGCAGACAATGGCGAGAGCCAGGGCCACCCACAGGTAGGCGGAGGCGTTCTCGCTGCGGCTGGCGCGCAGGTTGCTCACGCTGTGGGCGATGATGTGCGGCCAGGAGACGGTGATGACAATGATGAGGAAGGGGCAGAAGCCCACCAGGGCGATGACAAGGCGCCTGATGAAGGTGGCCGTGTCGGGCGCAGCGAAAAGCGCGCCCATGACGGCAGCGCCCTGGTCGCTGTCGCCGAAGAGGATGACGCAGCCGAACCAGGCCAGAATGGCGGCCACGAAGACCACGAGGCCGGCCACGGCGTCGGTGTTGCGCAGGCGCGCCATGTTGCCGCGCCAGATGGCGAAGATGAAGCCCGCGGCCACGGGCACGATGCCGTAGTAGAGGCCGCCGGCCAGCACGGCCGCGGCGGCCAGCAGGTTGCCGAGCAGCATGCCGGCGAAGTCGAAGTTCTTCATCCAGCCGCGGCAGATGAGGCCCATGGCCATCAGGGACAGGCCGCAGGCGAAGGGCACGGGGCCGATGAAGTTGGCCATGCCGAGGAAGAGGGGCAGGCAGAGCAGGAGCAGGCCCGCGCCGAACATGACATGGCGGCCCAGGCGCATGCAGCCGGTCATCACGCAGATGCCCAGCAGGCAGACGGCGGCGCCGGCCCAGCTCAGCAGCGGATACTGCAGGCTCTCCATGGGCAGGGGCAGCAGGGAGATGCCCCAGGAGAGCCAGGCGAAGAGCGGCATGAGGGCCAGATCGCCGGCATGGGGCATCAGGGTCAGGCCGGACACGCCGGTCAGAACCTTCAGGTTGTCAACTTCCTTGGGACAGGTCAGATCGCCCAGGAAAACGGGCGTCCAGCACACGAGCAGGAGCATGAGCAGCAGGATGACCGGCGAGCCCGCGGCCAGGGCGGAGTAGATGCCGTTGTGCTCCCTGGGCAGGGAGGCCAGGTCGACCTTCGGCTTGGCGGGCTTTTTGGCCTTCTTGCCCTTGGGCGCCTTGACGCCGGTGGCGAAGGAGGGGTTGCCGCTGTAGAAGGGATCGTCCTCCTTCTTTTCGGCGCCGGCCGCTTCGCCCTTCTCTTCGGCGCTCTCGCGGGCGGCCATCACGAAGGGATTCTTCTCGTCGTCCTCCTCGGGCTTAGTGAAGTCGAAGGACGCGGCGGGAGCGGCCTCGGGGGCCTTTTCCCCGGGAACGTCAGGCGCGGCCGTGCCTTCCTGCTCGGCCTTGATGGCCGCCTGCAGGGCCGCAATCTGCCTGAGCTTGCGCTCTTCCTCCTGCTTCCTCTGCTGTTCGAGCTGCCTTTCCCTGCGCAGGTCCTCGAG
>JAUNSE010000048.1 GCA_030539415.1 Desulfovibrionaceae bacterium | reverse complement strand
AGGTCCTTCAGTTCGTCGACCAGGGGGTAGCGCGGGTTGGCGCCGGTGCACTGATCGTCGAAGGCCTGCACGGACATGGTGTCCAGCTGGGCCAGGAAGTCCTCTTCCTTCACGCCGGCCTCGCGCAGGGAGCCGGGGATGCCCACGTCCTTCTTCAGCTGCTCGATGGCGCAGACCAGGCGGGCCATCTTGCGGCCGCGGGCCTCGCTGTCGTCGCCCTGGATGTCGTCGGCCAGGTGCAGCATGTCCGCGATGCGGGCGTAGCGGCCCTTGACCCAGGGGTACTTGTACTGCGGCAGCATGCCCTGCTTGGCCGGGTTGTCGGTGCCGTTGTACTCGATGACGTAGGACAGCATGAGAGCGTTGGCCATGCCGTGGGCCAGATGGAAGGTGGAGCCCAGGGAGTGCGCCAGGGAGTGGCAGACGCCAAGGAACGCGTTCGCGAAGGCCATGCCGGCGATGGTGGCGGCATAGTGCATCTTCTCGCGGGCCGTCATCCAGTTCTCTTCCTTGTTGACGGACTTCTTCAGGTACTTGAAGACCAGGCGGATGGCCTCGAGAGCCTGGCCGTCGGCGTAGTTGCTGGCCATGATCGAGGTGTAGGCCTCGATGGCGTGGGTGAGCACGTCCAGGCCGGCAGCGGCGGCGAGGCCGCGGGGCTGTCCCATGACGAATTCGGGATCCACGATGGCCATGTCCGGCGTCAGGGCGTAGTCGGCCACGGGATACTTGCGGCCGGTCTTCTCGTCGGTGATGACGGCGAAGGGCGTGACCTCGGAGCCCGTGCCGGACGTGGTCGGGATGGCGACCATCTCGGCCTTGCGGCCCAGCTCGGGGAAGGAGACGATGCGCTTGCGGATGTCCATGAAGCGCAGGGCGATGTCGTCAAGCTGCATGGACGGCACTTCGTACATGAGCCAGACAATCTTGGCGGCGTCCATGGGGGAGCCGCCGCCCAGGGCCACGATGAGGTCGGGCTGGAAGCTTCTGGCGAGGTTCAGGCAGGTCTCGGCTGTGGCCATGTCCGGATCCGGGCAGACATCGGAGAAGACGCGGAAGTCGATGCCCAGGCCGTCGAGCACGTCGGTGACCTTGGCGGCGTAGCCCAGGGAGACCATGGAGGCGTCCGTCACGACCAGGGCGCGTTTCTTGTCCTTGTATTCGGAGAGGGCGGGGCGCAGGGAGCCCAGCTTGAAGTAGATCTTGCGGGGCACGCGGAACCAGAGCATGTTTTCCCTGCGTGCGGCGACGGCCTTGATGTTCATGAGATGCTTGACTCCGATGTTCTCGCTCACGGAGTTGCCGCCCCAGCTGCCGCAGCCGAGCGTCAGGGAGGGGGCCACGCGGAAGTTGTAGACATCGCCGATGGCGCCCTGGGAGGCGGGCATGTTGATGAGCGTGCGGCCCGTGGGCATGCGCTTCTGGAAGAGGGTCACGCGGTCCTGGCAGGCCTCGTCGGTGTACAGGGCCGAGGTGTGGCCGGCGCCGCCGAGCAGGATGAGCTCGCGGGCCATCTCCACGGCTGTCGCGAAGTCGGGGGCGCGGTAGAAGCCGAGCACCGGGGAGAGCTTCTCGTGGGCGAAGGGATCGGAGGCGTCGATTTTCTCGCGCTCGCCGATCAGGACCTTGGTGCGGGGATCCACCTCGATGCCGGCCATGGCCGCTATCTTCGCGGCGGGCTGGCCCACGATGGCGGCGTTCAGGGCGCCGTTCCTGAAGATGGTGCCGGCAAGCTTCGCGGCGTCCTCCTCGCCGGCGAACCAGGCGCCGTGGCGCAGGAACTCGGCGCGCACGGCATCGGCCGCGGAGTCCACCACGATGACGGTCTGCTCGGAGGCGCAGATCATGCCGTTGTCGAAGGTCTTGCTCATCAGGATGGAGTTGACCGCCATGCGGATGTCGGCCTTCTCGTCGATGATGACCGGGGTGTTGCCGGCGCCGACGCCGATGGCGGGGGTGCCGGAGCTGTAGGCCGAATGCACCATGCCCGGACCGCCGGTGGCCAGAATCAGGGAGATGCCCTTGTGGCTCATGAGCTGGCGGGAGGCGTCCATGGTCGGAGTCTCGATGCAGTCCAGAATGCCTTCCGGAGCGCCGGCCTCGACGGCGGCCTTCAGAATGAGCATGACTGCGGCCTTCGTGCTCTTCACCGCGCGCGGATGCGGGGAGAAGACCGCGCCGTTGCGGGTCTTGAGGCAGATCAGGGCCTTGAAGATGGCCGTGGAAGTGGGGTTGGTCGTGGGCACGATGCAGGCCACGACGCCCAGGGGGGCGGCGATTTCGCGGTAGCCGTCAACGGGATCGTCGGTGATCACGCCGCAGGTGCGCACATCCTTGTACTTGTTGTAGATGTACTCGGCCGCGAAGTGGTTCTTGATGACCTTGTCTTCCATGATGCCCATGCCCGTCTCCTCGACGGCCATGCGGGCGAGTTCGATGCGGTGGGCCGTGGCGGCGGCAGCGGCGTGGTGGAAGATTTTGTCCACCTGCTCCTGGGAGTAGGTGGCGTAAATCTGCTGTGCGGCAACAACACGGTCGATCATGGCGTTGAGCTGATCGGCGGCGGAAATTGTCTGCTCCATATTTCCTCTTTTTCGACTGCAGGTGACTGTCTGTCCGATCCGCCGCCGTGCAAGCCGTCAGGATGAGAAATCTGCGCGGCGCAAGCATGGCGAAAAGGGAAGGATTTTTTCTGTCAGAGAGAAAAAGTAGCTGTCCTGCAGTTCAATTGTAACAAAAAATGCAGTTATTGGGCCGAAATTCAGGGGAAACTGTCAATAACAGTTTTGTCTCTTGAAAGTCAAGATAGCTTTTGCATGCTCTTATCACGGAATTACAAGAACAAAAGCGGAGGAGACAGAGGGGATTGCTCGAACTGGCTGCGGGAAAGACGGTCTTCGGCAGCGGAGCGGAGTCCGGGAGATGCCGTGCCTCAACTCAGGGCCAGTCGATGCCCGCCTTGCGGGCCTGGGCCTCCTGCAGACGACGGTCTATGCGGTAGATTCTTCCGTCCTTGCGGAAGAGGGCGCCGGTCTGTCGGAAGGTGAAGGGCACGCCGTTCGCCATGCACTGCCTGCGCGTGTCCAGTATCCAGGCGTAGTCGCAGAGCCTGGCGTCAGGACCGGACTCGCCGCCGCAGGAGACGCCCCCGATGCGGCCCCGGGCCTTTGCGAGCCAGGGCTGTATGTCTATGGCTTCCAGCATGGGCTCGTGAATGATCGACCTGCGACGCAGGGGGAGTTCCAGAAAGACCGGCATGCGCCTGTCCGTCTGCTCCTGGTTCTCGCAGGTGCAGCACAGATGCACGTTCTCCCAGCCGTCTCCCCAGTCCAGGGGAAGGCCGGCGAAGAAGCGGTCCGGACGCTTGGTCACGATGAAGAAGTTCAGGTCCTTGCGCCGGCGCATCATGCTCCAGGCCTCGGGCCGCCATCCGTCGGCATCGGGATGGAAGAAGTCCGAGGAGAAGCAGGTGTAGACCCAGCCGCCGTCGGGCTGCAGCTTGTAGGCGCCGGACCGCGTGCGGGCGAGAGGCAGGGAGAAGGTAGAGTTCTTTGTGACAACGGAGCTGTCCCTGCCGAATTCCGCGTCCCTTCGGTAGACATAGCAGTTGCGGCAGCCCGGGCTGATCTTCGTGCAGCCGTGCCAGGGGTTCCAGAAGGTCATCGGCGCGTCCTTGGAGCGGGGGAGAGGGGCGGGCCCTGCGCCCTGCCACGGTCAGGACATACACCGCGCGGGCCCGCGCCGTCCACAGGCGAAAGGGCCGGCAGAGGAGCGGACAGGAGTTTCGGCGGACCCGAACAGCCGGCTGTCCGAGGCCGGCTCCGGGGCAGGCTGTTATGGGGTATCTCCGGAGCCCGTCTCCCGGTGCGGAAAAAAGTACCAAGAAAAATACCAGCAAAATGGGGCAAAGAGTGTGCGCAGACCCGGATTGCCCCCAGCCTGAAAAAGAAAAAGATCCGCAAGATCAGTATCTTGCGGACCTTGATTTGAATTTCTGGTGGAGGCGGGGAGAGTCGAACTCCCGTCCGAGAAGGTTCCACGCAAAGCTTCTACAGGCTTAGGCTGATATTAAATCTCGCACTTCCGGGAGCCACCAGCCAGGCGCCGGAAATGCCAGCCAGCCGTAGATTCCTCGCGAAAGCACCGGTCGGCACCTGCTCCCGCCAGCCCAATAAGATGAGGCCCGAAGAGGTTATTGGGCGTCCCCCCTCCAGACCCGACTGTTAAACAGTCAATGCCAGACGCTGACTAGGCAGCGCAGGCGTAGGCGTAATCGTTATCGTTGGCAATTACTTTTGTTGCCGCTTTTTACGAGGCCAGCGGCGCCTCGGCCTGCTACCCCGGCTTCCACGTCCCCGTCGAAACCAGTGCGCCCCCAAATGATTGAGTGAGCAGAAGATACGCACTGTCCGTCAAAATGGCAAGAGGCCTCGGTCAAAATTTTTTAACTTTTTTTGCGTGACGGCACCTTGCGGCCTCTCCCGGCCCGGCCGACGGCCCGCGGCCGGGCGCAGGGAATGAAAAAGGCATGCACTCCTGCGGAGGCATGCCTTCGGGGCTGTTCCCGTGAACAGCTTTCAGGAGACAAATCTGGCGGCGCTACTTCGGCAGAACCTCGGCGCGCGCGGCTTCCCTGGCCTTGTCGGACATGTGGCAGGGACGGCAGTTGGTGAAGTGCGGGAAGTCCGCGGGGCGGGCTTCATGCATCTTCTGATGGCAGCCGTAGCAGGAGCGGTCGGTGTCCTTGGCGTGGAAGGCCTGGAACTGGCTCATCTCGTCCTTGTTTCTGGGGCCGGGCTCGGAATGACAGGAGCGGCAGGAGACAAAGTGGCCGTTGTCGGCTTCCTCGTGATGACAGGTCTTGCAGGGCACGGCCATGTGGCTGCGGTGATTGAAGGTCACATTGAGCAGGGGGGAGACGGTGGACTCCAGCACAATGGGTTCCTTCATGCCTTTGGCGATTTCCTTGACATCGGCCTGGGCCGTGCCGGCGCCAAGCAGGAAAAGGGCGGAGAGAAGGAGAAGAACTCGCTTCATGGGGTGGCTCCTCGGCTGAAAGAATGAAGATGCGGCCCGGGCGAGGCACGGACATGTGCGTGGACGTCGCGGCCTTGGGTGGAACACAGAACTTGGCATGTTTTACTGTAAAAATCGTGACAAGACAAGGCCGGGAAACGATTTTTCCTGTTTCATCTGGGAATTGTTCGGGATAACCGGCATGTTGGACGGAAAATAAAACGGTGCGCACCCCGGATATCGAAATTTCCGAAGGCCGTTTTCAGTTTGGCGCGGATTTTTGGTCACGAATTTTCATGAGCAAATCAGTACACAATTGCCGGACAGCCGGACTCCGGACGCGCGCCGCAGGCCGCAGGGCGGGCGCCCGGCACCCGGGCCTCACTTGGAAGACGCCAAGTCCTGTGCTACAAGGATGAGCCGTGCAGACCGGGCCGGCACTGCCTTGCCGGCCGCAGCCAGGAGGGCGGAAACGTGGGCGAACATACCGTGAAGGAGGGGCATTTCTCCTTTTTCTCCAACAGGGAGTGCGAGTACTTTCCGTGTCATCCGAACGCGGATCCGGACAACTTCAACTGCCTGTTCTGCTACTGCCCGCTCTACCTGCTCGGCCGCGGATGCGGCGGAAACTTCCAGTACATGGCAAACGGCATCAAGGACTGCACCAACTGCCTCTTTCCTCACAAGCGTGAAAACTACCGGGCCGTCACCAGACGCTACGCCGACATTCTGGCCCTGCTGCAGAAGCAGGAGCTCGAGGAGCGGGAGCGGAAGGGCGGCGCGGACAACCGGGGCGGCGCGTCCGGCGGGGACGCCCCGGAAGGGAGCCGAGAGTGAACTTCAAGAATGCCGTGGCGGCCTGTCTCGCCCAGTACACCTCTCTCCAGGGCCGCGCCACGCGCGCGGAGCTCTGGTACTTCGTTGTCTTCATCCTGGCTGCGAGCTTCATTGTCTACGTGCTCTCGCAGCTCTTCCTGCCGCCGCACTACGCGCCCGTGCTGCAGGGCATGGTGCTGCTGGCCCTGGCCATACCGCTCTTCAGCGTCTTTGTGCGCCGCCTGCACGACATCGGCGCGCCCACCTGGCGCGTGGTCTTTCTCTTCATCCCCTTCGTGCAGATCATCTGCCTGTACTGGGCCGTCAAGCCGAGCCAGGAGGGGGAGAACCGCTTCGGCGAGCAGCCGGTGGACTAGCATCGTTTTCGGGAGTGCGCGCGTCCGGGCATCGGGCACCGGCCCGGATGAGCGCGAAAAAATCCTCCGGTCGGACTGCCGCGGAGCTGGAGAGGTGACGCGGGCGGTCCGGCCGGAGGAAATTTCCTTTCGGCGGGGAGGGCATGTCATGGCCTGGCCCCGCCGTCGTGTCCGTGATGTCCGCGAATCCGGGCCGAGGGCATGAGTCCGGATCCGCGGCAGCGTCCGGCGGCCGGCAGCGCTGCGGAGTGCGGATTTGACTGCGGTGCCGGCCGACGGAACTTTTGTCAGCGGCGTCCTCCCCCGGCCAGACTGTCGGCATTGCCGTGCATGACCGCGCGCCTGTCGGCGTCGCTCCACTGATCGGTGATTTTTCTGAAGGACTCCAGAGCCCTGAGCGTGGACGTGCCGGGTGCTGCTGGATAGTTGCTGCCGAAGAGCATGTGGCCGGCGCCCACCGTGTCCTTCAGCTGGTTCAGGGTCCCGGCCGAGGCGCTGTGCGCCGTGTCGTAGTAGAAGCGCCTGAAGAGCATGGCCGCCTCGTCGGAGAAGAGGCCCCGGCCCGAGACGCGCCTGTGGCTCTCGTGCTGCCAGAGCGCGAAGGGGATGAGCCCGCCGGGCTGCATTTCCATGAAGTCCATGCGCGGCAGCATGAAGCCGCCGGCATGGGCCAGCACGAAGCGGATGTTCGGATGGCGGGCAAGGCTGCCGGTGCGGATCAGATTGAAGGCCGCGCCGGCCACGTCGCAGAAGAAGTCCGTCTCGAAGCCCGCGATGCGCGGCATGGCCGATGCGGAATACACGTTGGGATGGACAAAGGCCGCGGCGTGCCTCGCGTCAAGCTCGTCCATGAGCGGCTCGAGAACGGGATCGCCCAGACGCACGTCCCCGATGCTGCCCGGCAGCACCACGCCGAAGGCGCCGAGCCTGTCCAGGGCGCGGGCCGCCTCGGTGCAGGCGCCGTCCACGGAGGCTGCGGGCACGGCGGCCCAGAAGGACAGCCTGTCCGGGTGCTCCGCGCAGATGGCGGCCAGCTCGTCGTTGCAGGCCCTGGACAGGGCGCCGCTTCTCGACGCGGCGTGGATGACCACGCCCGTGCAGTCCACGGACAGGATGCTGCGGCCGACGCCGCAGTCGTCCATGCGGGCCAGAGCCGAAGCCGTGCCCCAGACGCGGGGGTTGGTGTCGGCGGGCAGGCTCAGGCCGTAGCCGGCCGAGCTGCGGGAGAGAAATTCGGGAAGGCAGTGGCGGTGCACATCGCACAGTGAAGAATAGGCCGCTCTCATGGCAACTAGACGCGCTTCTTTCCTGTCGCCTGAAGGGGAAAGGACGGCGTCTCCTCCTTTTGATCCGGTTTGATGGTTTGTCCCTGTCCGGAGCCGGGTCCCCCTGAAAGACCCATGCTCCTGTTCCGATTCTGCGCTGTCAGCTATCCGCATCAGCACGGGATCGACCATATCACCTTTTTTCACAAATGTATCATTTTTGACGCATAACAGAGAAATTTTCATGTCATGCGTCTGCAGAAATGCGGTTGCATGCGGCCGAAAAGATCAGTTTACAAGTATTTTAATATGGATTGTCTCTTTCACGAAAAATGAAAATTTCCAGTAACTCTTTATTTTGCAGGAGCTTTCCGCGGGACAGAGTCGGGTAACGGATATGCCGCGCGTCCGGGGGCCCGGCCAGGAGTCCCGGACACGCGGCCGGACGGCCGCCCAGCGCCCTTTGTCCAGGGCAGCGCAAAGGACGGCCGCCCGTGATCTGTCAGGCCCCGAGCAGGCCCGCGGCCGTGCCGCTCGTGACCGCCAGACGATCCTCTTCGGACCAGGTGTCCACGGTCGCGTGAAAGTCCCGCACCTCGCGCTCGATGACCGGCATGGGCGCGAAGGGATAGTCGCAGCCGAAGAGCATGTGCCCGGCGCCGGCAAAGTCCCGCAGCAGGTTCAGGGTGGCCGGCGCCACGGAGAGGGCTGTGTCGTAGTAGTAGGCGCGCAGGTATTCGGCCACGCCCTTCGGGAAGAGATCGGCGGCCTGCGGCGCGTGATCGGCGCTCGCGAGGCGCCAGGAGATGTAAGGGATGAAGCCGCCGGCATGGGCCAGAATGAAGCGGATGCGCGGATGGCGCTCGATGCAGCCGGTGAAGATCATGTTCATGGCCGCCCGGGTGGTGTCACAGAGGAATTCCACGAAATAGCCCGGGATGTGCGGCAGGATGGTCTGCGAGGTCGGGTGCATGTTCGGATGCACGAAGACGATCGCTCCTCTGCGGTCGAGCTCGTCCATGAGCGGCTCGAGGGACGGGTCGCCAAGAAACACGCCGTCCGTGCTGCCCAGCAGGACCACGCCCGCGGCGCCGAGATGGTCCAGGGCGTATTCCGCTTCGGCTGCCGACTCCTCGGCAAAGGGCATGGGCAGGACGGCCCACTGGCCGAGGCGTCCGCCCGAGGCCCGGCAGGCTTCGGCGATTTCCGTGTTGCAGGCTCTGGCCAGGGCCGCGGCCTCCTCCCTCGTGCCGAGATGCACGCCGGGCGCCGAGAGGGAGAGGATGGTTTTCGCCGTGCCGATCCGGTCCATGAGGGCCAGGCTCAGTTCGGGCGTCCAGTCGGGCAGGGCGCGGCCGGCGACCATGGCGATGCCGGCCCGTTCGGCCGCCTCGCGCCAGACCCGAGGAATGCAGTGGTGATGGACGTCAGTCAGTCCGCCGGACAGGTTTGCTTCAGTCATGGGATCCTCCCTGTGCCGCCCCTGCTGCGGCTGCGGCCGGGGCGGAGTCTTCGGCGGCGGGCCCGCCGGCAGGAGCCGGGGCCGGGCCGTCTTCCTTGTGGATGTGGAATATCAGCACATAGCAGGCCGGGATGAAGACCAGGGTCAGCACCGTGGCCACGGCCAGCCCGCCCATGATGGCGTAGGCCATCGGCCCCCAGAAGGAGGTGGAGGCGATGGGGTACATGCCCATGATGGCCGCCACGGCCGTGAGCATGATGGGTCTGAAGCGCACCTCGGCCGCCTTGATGACGGCGTCCCAGTTGGAGAGGCCGCGCTCGCGCTCGAGATCGATCTGATGCACCAGGATGACCGAGTTGCGCACGATCATGCCGATGAGGGCGACCACGCCCAGCAGGGCAACATAGCCCATGGCCGAGCCCGTGCCGAGCAGGGCGGCGACCACGCCGATGAGGCCCAGGGGCGCCACGCAGAGCACCAGGAAGAGGTATCTGAAGCTCTGCAGCTGCACCATCAGGACGCAGAGCATGATGAGAATCATCACCGGGACGGCGGCCATCACCGAATTGATATTCTTGACGGTCTCCTCCACGATGCCGGCATCGTCGATGCGGTAGCCGAAGGGCAGCTCGGCGCGCAGGGCGTCCATGCGCTCCTGCAGCTCCCTGACGACGGTGGCGGCGGTGACGCCCTCGACCACGTCGGCCTGCACGGTGATGGCCGGCAGCCTGTCCCTGCGCCACATGAGCGGGTACTCCTGCACGTAGTCCACGTCGGCCAGGGTGCCTAGGGCCACGGAGCGGCCGTTCGAGAGCTGGATGTCCAGCATGCGCAGGCTGTCGATGTCGTTTCTGGTCTCGGCGTCGGCGCGCAGGACCACATCTATAAGATAGATGTCGTCGCGCATGACCGTGATGGCGGCGCCGGTGACGGCGGCGTAGACGGTCTGGGCCACCTCGGAGGAGGAGAGGCCGAGGCGGCGGGCCTCCTCCTGGCGGATGCGGATGGAGAGCTTGCGGCCCTGCTCGCCCCAGTTGAAGCTGATGCTGCGGGCGCTGGGGCTGGAGGCCAGAATGTCGGCAGCCCTTCTGGCCCAGGCCTCGACCTGGCGGGGATCCTTTC
>JAUNSE010000544.1 GCA_030539415.1 Desulfovibrionaceae bacterium | reverse complement strand
CACCTGCTCCGGATCGGAGACACTGCGGCCCGCCTGCCCCTGACCCTGGACATGCGCGACCTCTACGACCGCGAGATGTGCCACCGCCTGGCCGAGGCCCTGCCGGCCCCCGAGGCCGGCACCAGCGGCTACGAGGTCGGCGACATCGCCTACTGGACGCCCAGGCGGAGCTTTGTGATCTTCTACGAGCAGAACGGCGAGATTATCGGCAGTCTGCAGAAGATCGGCCATATCGCGAAGGGCGTGGAAATCTTCGCCACCACCGGTGACGTGAAGGTCACCTTCGAGCTCTGGCAGGACTAGCGGAAGCAGGACAAAAGACAGCCGGCCGGGAAGGCGGACACCTGCGGCCGGAATCTGCGGCCAACCGCGTCCTGGGGGCTTCGGGCTCCGGACGGCTCGCGGCCGGCCTGGCGCACAATGGGGGGTATCATGAAAAGGGAAGAACCGACTGAAAAGGGAAACATGGCCGCGCCGGCGCGGCCCGGCACGCTGACGGGCTTTGTGACGGCGGTGCTGTCGCTGGCCGTCGTCTACACGGCCGCGGCGGCGCCGGTGCCGCTTTTCGCCATCTACGCCGAGGCGCTGGGCCTGGGGCACAGCAGCCTCTCCTGGGCGGCCGTGGCCTATTTCGCGGGAGCCATCGCGGCCCTGCTCATGTTCGCGCGGCTTTCGGACCATCTCGGCCGGCGCACGGTGATTCTGGCCAACCTCGTTCTGGCCGCGGCCGGCTGCCTCGTCTTCGCCACCCTGTCGCAGCCCTTCATGCTGCCGGCCGGGCGCTTCCTGCAGGGCCTTGCCTGCGGCCTGGCCTCCAGCGTGCTCGCCGCCTACGTGGTGGACAACGCTCCGAAGCATCCCGCCTGGCTTGTCGCGGCGGCCGCGGGCGCTGCTCCCATGCTGGGCCTTGCCGCGGGCTCCCTCGTCTCCGGGGCGCTGCGCCAGCACGGCGCCGCCGGAGGCGGCATCTTTTACGCCCTGATGGCGGTCATGGCCTGCTGCGCGCTGGTTCTGCCCCTCTGCCCGGCCACGGTGACCGCAAAGCCCGGCGCCCTGCGCGCGCTCGCGCCCAGAATCGGCGTGCCCAAGCCCGAGCGGCCGCTCATGCCCGCGGCCTGCGCCGTTTTTGTCGGCACCTGGAGCATCGGCGGCTTCTATCTGCCCTTCAGCGCCTCCATGGCGCAGGAGCTGCTGCACACCTCAAGCACCCTGGTGGCCGGCGCCGTCTTCGCGGGCATGATGACGCCCTATCTTGCCGGCGGCTCCATCGCCGGGCGCATGGAGCCGGCAAGGGCGCAGCTTTTCGGCATGACGGCCTTCGCCCTGTGCATGGTCTGCGTGGTGCTGGCCCTGGGCGCGGGCTCCACCGTCCTCTTCCTTGCCGCCACCATGCTGGCCGGCACGGCCTGGGGGACGGCCTTCACCGGCACCCTGCGCCGCATCCTGCCCCTGGTCACGGGCGGCGAGCGGGCCGGCACGCTCTCGGCCGTCTTTCTCATTTCCTACAGCGGCGCGGCCCTGCCCAATATGCTGGTCGGACGCATCGCCCAGGGAGCCGGACTGCTGGACGTGGCCGCCGGCTACGCGGGCCTTGCGGCCTTCTGCGCCCTGTGCGTGACTGCCTGCGCCCTTGCCGGAAGCCGCCGCGCGGCGCAGGCGGAGCGCCATGCCGGAGAGCCCGCCTGATTGGGGCGTCCCCCTCTCGCGAACGGTGACGCTCTCTGTCAGGCCGCATGAAGCATTCTGCCAGAAGGCCTGCCGCCGAACCTGTCAGCCTGGTCGGATTCGGGAGGCAGGCCTTCCGATGTCCAAAGCCGGGCGGGAGTCAGAGTTGGCCAACGCGCGGGAT
>JAUNSE010000543.1 GCA_030539415.1 Desulfovibrionaceae bacterium | reverse complement strand
CCCGTTCACCACGCACCCCATGACCGCCACCGTGATGTCGGCCGTGCAGGTTCTCAGGCGTTCGGAGACGGCCTTTTCCAGGCCGAGCAGGTCGATTTCCGTGCGCCCGCAGGTGGGACAGGAGATGATTTCGGCACCCCGCCGGCGCAGGTCCAGCGAGCGCAGGATCTCCCAGGCCACGTCCAGCTCGTCCTCGGGCGGCGCGGTCAGGGAGACGCGTATGGTGTCGCCTATGCCCTCGGAGAGCAGTATGCCCAGGCCCACCGAGCTTTTCACCGTGCCGCGGGTGAGCGAGCCGGCCTCGGTGACGCCGAGGTGCAGGGGCCAGGGAATCTCCCTGGCCAGCTGCCTGTAGCAGGCCACCGTGTCCAGCACCGAGGAGGACTTGACCGAGACCACTATCTGGTCGAAGCCGCGCTCCTCGACCATATGCACGTGCCGCAGGGCGCTGGCCACCATGGCCTCGGGACAGGGTCCGCCGAATTTGTCGAGCAGGTCCTTTTCCACCGAGCCCGAGTTCACGCCCACGCGTATGGCTGCGCCGCTGGCCTTCGCGCAGTCCACCACCGCGGCCACGCGCGAGGCCTGGCCGATATTGCCCGGATTGATGCGCAGGCCCTCGAAGCCGGACTCTATGGCCCGTATGGCCAGGCGCCAGTCAAAATGGATGTCCGCTATCAGCGGCACAGGCGATCTGTCGTGCAGTTCGCGCAGGACGCCGGCCGCCTGCTGATCCGGCACGGCCACGCGCACGGCCTCGCAGCCGCGCGCCACCAGCCTGTCTATCTGGGCCAGGGTTGCCTCGACGTCGCGGGTGTCCGTATTGGTCATGGACTGGACCATGACGGGACTGCCGCCGCCTACGCGCAGGCTGCCCAGTCGCACCGTGTATTTGCTGCCATGCGGCATGCGTTCCCTCCTGGACGTTCCGGGCCGCCCGTCCCGAAGCGGACGGCAGATGCGCCTGGCCGCGGGGAAAGAAAGGAAAAAGGCGGCCGGCCTGCCCGGAAACAAGAGTCTATACGGCAGTTTCCCGCGCGATTCAAGGGCGCGGCGGGCGGGCAGGCCCGGGCGGAGACGGGCGGCGCGCGCAGCCTGGCCGAACTGTCCCAAGGTCTGGCCAGGCGGACGGCCGGCAGACCTGTCCGGGACGGCATGAAAATGCGCCCTGCGGAAAATTGTCAAAGATTCCGCATCGCTTCCCCGCACACGCCGGGGCAGGGCAAAGCCCCTTCTCCCTGCGCAGAGAGGGGCTTCGCTTTTTGCAGACTTTCCCGTTCACACGAACTGTCCCGTGCGGAGCCGGTGTCTGCATGGCCTTCCCGAGACTTTTTGCCTATGCCGGGAGCCTCTCGCCGGGGCTCTACCGCCGCCTTGCCTGCACTCTCTTCGGTGTGCGGAAGATCTTGTCCCAGTCCGGCCTGGGGCCTTTCGCGGCTCTGACGAACAGCACGTCGGCCAGCGCGGACTGCTCGGGGGTCAGCCGGGTGCAGGTCTGCGTCGGGTAGAGACCCAGTTCCTCCAGGTCGAGGGGCGGCACCGGGACATAGCCCCTGAAAAAGATGCCCGTGCCTGTCTCGCAGCCCATGAAGTAGGCGTCGAAGGACTTTCTGTCCATGCATGAGATACCCTGTGTCTCTTCCCAGAGCTGCTCGAGCGGCATGGTTCGCACGTCTTCAGGCATGAACCAGCCGCATATCTTCTTCACCGGAAACGTCGCGTAGACAAAGATGCGCTTCACCGGCTCGGTCGGCTGAAAGTGTTTTCTGAACTCGACGAGTTTTTCGCCGGACATCATGCTTTTCACATACTTGGGATACACCGAAAGAAGCATGTCCATATGCACTCC
>JAUNSE010000542.1 GCA_030539415.1 Desulfovibrionaceae bacterium | reverse complement strand
GCTCGGGCCGGCGAGGCCGCGCCGGCCGTGAAGAGCGGCAGGAGGCGCGCAAAGGCCGGGGGAGCTTCCTCCTCCCCCAAGGCGAAGGCCGCGGCGCAGGGGGCGGCAAAGCCCTCTCCCAGGTCGCGGGCCAGGCGCGGCTGGGACAACATGAGCGAGGAGGAGAAGCGCGAGTGGAAGGCCCGCAAGGACGCCGAGGCGAGGATGCTGACCGAGTCCGTGGCCCAGGCCGTGCTGAGTCTCATCGAGCGCGGGGAGCTCGACAGGGGCCTGGGCTGGAAGGACCCCTGGGTGCCGCCCCAGAACATCATCTACGGGCGCCGCTACACCGGCGTCAACGCCCTGGCCCTCACCGTGCAGGCCAGGGAGCGCGGCCAGCACGACTGCCGCTTCCTGACCCTGCGCGCCCTCTGCCGCCTGAAGGACGAGAACGGCAACAGGGCCGTCCTGAACCCCGGCGCCCAGCCCTATCTCGTCATCACCCCGAGGCGCGGTCCCGACAGAAGGCTCTCCCCCTCCGCCGACCTCTCGGCCTACGAGCCCGACCGCCTGGAGTACCGCGAGGACGGGCTGTGGCTCAGGGGGCAGCTCTACTTCTCCACGGTGCGGGTCTTCTCCGTGGCCGACACCACCGCCAAGGTGCCGCCTCTCTGCGAAGCCCGCCTCACCGACTTCAGGGAGAACGAGTTCTTCGAGCGCGTCTTCGAGGCCTGCGGCATGCGCGTGAAGCACGTGGCCGGCGGCGGGGCCTTCTTCTGCAAGGCCGACAACAGCGTGCACGTGCCCCCCATCGACCAGTTCGACTCCGCGGACCTCTACTACGCCACCCTGCTCCACGAGTTCTACCACTGGACCGGATCTCCGGAGCGCGAGAACCGCATCAGGCGCACCGTCTTCGGGGACAGGGAGTACGCCCGCGAGGAGCTGAGGGCCGAGCTCTTCGCCGCCGTGTGCGCGGTCATGTTCGGCCTGAAGGACGTGCTGAGCCATTCCGCGGGCTACATCGCCCAGTGGAACGAGACCCTCCAGAACAACCCCCGCGAGGTCATCACCATGGCCGCCCAGGTCCAGAACATGGCCTCGGCCCTCTACGATCTGGCCGACGGGCTGGAGCCCCAGCCGGCCTGGATGCGCGGCATGGACTTCTCGAAGGTGCCCACCCCGGTGCTGGACGCCCGCAGGGCCGGCATGGACATCGAGGCCCAGTGGCGCAGGGAGATGGGCCTGGAGGACCTGGACGACCTCCAGAACCAGGACGGCACCCTGGTCATGCGCGCGCGGGCTCCGGAAAGGCCCGCGTCTTCTGTCTCCGCCGCGAGGCCCGGCGAGAGGGCCGGGACGAGGGCTGCCAGAGGCGCCGCGAGATCCGCTTCCGGGCAGGCTGCCGGGCAGGGTGCCGGGGCTCGTCAGACGGCCCGTGAGGCCCGCGAGGCGACCCGGGAGGAGGCCGTGCGGGGCATGCCCGGCATGCAGGACAGCGCCCCTGACAGGGCCGGTGCCGGCGTGAGCGGCGGGGCCAATGACTCCGGTGCCGGTGATGCCGGCAGGGATGCCGAGGAGAAGCAGCGCGGCCGCAGGGCCGTGTGGAGCGTCAGCCTGAAGCCCCAGTCCCTTATCTAGCGGAAGAGGCCTGTCCAGGGCGTTCGGGACGGGCGCGAAGAGTTGCCCATAGAACAAGGCGGGCGGGAGACGAACCTCGATGAGGGGAACGCTTCCGCCCGCTTTCTCCCTGCTCTTGACAAGTCTCCTGAAAAAGATACTCTCAAAACGATGGCACGACATGCCCCTGGTTTGGGGTGTCCTGCTGTCAATTCCGAGGCCCGCTCTATGTGGGCTTTCGTGTTTTTTG
>JAUNSE010000541.1 GCA_030539415.1 Desulfovibrionaceae bacterium | reverse complement strand
GGGATGAATCCCGCAGCGCTTTCCTCCCTGTTGCAATGCGGCATCGGGCTGCCGGCTTATGTTAACGTTAACTTATTGACTGAAAAAAAATATAACTCAAGAGCGCGGCTTTTGCCGCGCAATAGCCTGTCGTCTTGAGGAGGCGTCGTAAAAAGACTCACTCAGTCTGGCTTACAGAGCGGGTGCTCTGGCCCGCAATGACAATGAAGCCGGCGTCCAGGCACTGTCCATTGGGACTGCCGTCTATGCGGGCGAGCAGGAGCCGCCCGGCCATGAGGCCGATGCTCTTTCTGTCCACCTGCACGGTGCACAGCCTCGGCCGGCAGTGCAGGGCGATGTCCAGGCCGTTGAAGCCGGCTATGCCGATGTCTTCCGGCACGCGCAGGCCGGCGTCCAGACAGGCCATCATGGCGCCGAAGGCCAGGTCGTCGTTGGCGCAGAAGACAACTTCCGGGCGCTCGCCGCCGCTCAGCAGCGACCGCATGGCCCTGCCGCCCTCGCTGATGGAGGAACCGTCCTCCACAACGAGCTGGGCGGGCTCGGCGCCGCCGCGCGCCGTGAAGGTTTCGGCAAATCCCTTCACGCGCAGACCCGTGCGGGCGGCCAGCAGCGGCGTGGCCGAGATGACGGCCGCCCTGCGGTAGCCGAGATCAGCCAGATGCGCGGCCATGGCCGCGCCGGCTCTGAAGTGGTCGATGCCGACGTTGCAGTCCACCGGGCTGTCCAGAAGCTCGATGGCCTCCACCACCGGCAGGCCGCGCTCGCGCAGCATGGGGGAGATGGACTCGGGCACGCGGCCGGCAACGACCAGTCCGTCCGGCGCCCAACTCAGGGCGTGGGGAATCTGGCGCTCCATCTGCTCCTCGTGATAGTGGTAGTTGAAGACCATCATCTGCATGCCGGCCGGCTCGAGCACGGAGCTCAGGCCGCTCAGCATGTCGGCGAAGACCAGGTTGGAGAGTGAGGGCACGAGCACGGCCACCTGCCTTGTGCGCAGGCTGGACAGCCCGCCGGCCAGACGGTTGGGGATGTAGCCGGACTTGCGTATGGCCTCCTCGACGGCCAGACGCGTCTTCTCGGAGACCTGGTCCGGACTGTTGATGGCGCGGGACACGGTCATCAGGCTGACATTGGCCAGCCTGGCCACATCCTTGATGGTGACGGCAGTCTGCCGCTGTCCGGCCAGCCTTGTCCTGCGGGCAGACTTCGCGCGGCCTTCGGTCCCGGAATCGGACTGGGTCATGTGCATGGCTGCCCTCCTGTCTGCGTGGCTGCTTCATGGCGGTTGTTAACGTTAACTTCCGTGTAACCCAATTTTGAGATCATGGCAACACTTTTTCCACATTTATGAGAAACATTTTTTGATCAATTTTCGTGCCAGAAAACATCGCCGCAAACTGCCCTGCTCAAGACAGGCAGAACGGGCAGGAACGCTTTTTATATGGACAGCAAAGAGCACTGATCAGACAATCAGCAGTACTTGGCAACTCTGTATTATGGATACAGCGGCACTGTTTCCATCTGTCTTTTGCGAGTTGAATGGTCAAACAGGTAGTCTATGGTACTGATTCTGGCCGCAAAACGTCATGCGGGAAGAAACACGAGGGAGTGACGTCCGCCTTGCCCTCATCTGACAGATGAGGGCGCAGAAGCGGCAAGCGGCGTCTCTCATCACCGATTTGCCGGGTACACAGCATGCTCTCCAAGTTGTTTTTTTATCCAGGATGGCTAAAATAGATGAATAGAGGTATTGTTGGGCAACGTGCTCATTTCGGCACAAGTATCTTTCGAAATTTTCTCATACATCTGTCTGCAGTCAGAGCTCGCATAAAAAAAATGACGCATACTTCTAT
>JAUNSE010000540.1 GCA_030539415.1 Desulfovibrionaceae bacterium | reverse complement strand
GCTACTTTCTTGCGCCGGGCGCGTCGGCATTGACTCCGGCGTCCACAAGGAAGGTGAGAAGAGTGCCGACGAGGGCGAGCGCGGCCATGACCAGGAAGGTTGCGTCCAGGCTGAGGCCGGAAAGTCTGTTCGGAGCATGCCCGGGTTTGCAACAGCGGCACAGGAAAGGTCGGCATGGCGGCATGGCCGAACGCGCCGTGCAGAAGCATGGCTGTCCTCCGTCCGGGAGCGTTTGCGGGGTCTACTTTCTCGCGCCGGGCGTCTCGGCGTTGACCCTGGCATCGATGAAGAAGGTGGCCGCCGTGGCGAAGACGGCCAGCACGGCCATCACCAGGAAGGTCGCGTCCAGGCCCCAGTTGTCGCCTATCCAGCCCAGGATCGGGGAGCAGAGTCCGCCCATGGCCGTGCCGAGGCCCATGGTCACGCCGGAGGCGAAGGCGATGTTGCGGGCCAGGAACTGCTGGCCCAGCACCACGGTGGGCCCGAAGGCGAAGTAGGTGCAGAAGCCCAGGAAGGGCACCAAGGCCCACACGGTCCAGGCGCTGCCGGCATGGGCCATGATGAAGAGCAGCACGGGCAGGGGCAGGTAGGCGCAGCGCAGGATGCGGCCGTAGCCCAGCCTGTCCGAGAGAAAGCCGCCGGCGATGTTGCTGGCCACCCCGAAGAAGCCGAGCAGGGTGACGGCCATGGCGCTCTGCGTCTTGACCACATCGAAGTGCTGCATGAGGTAGAGCGGGATGAAGGTCATGAGGCCGGTCAGCACGGCAGAGCGCACCACGATGACCACGGAGATGATGCCGAACTGCCGCCAATTGTTCTCCCTGGGGGGCTGGGCGGCGCCGGAGCCTACGGCCGCGCCGTCCTCCTTCACGCGCAGGACGCAGAAGGCGAGGGTCAGGGAGGTGAAGACGGCGAGCACGCCGAAGAAGGCCGTGGCGCCCAGCCCGAAGCTGCCCACCAGCAGGACGGCCAGCGGCGGGCCTATGACAAAGCCCGCATTGCCGCCGATGGAGAAGAGGCTCACGGCAAGCCCCTTCTGCGCTCCGCCTGCCTTGTTGGCCAGGCGCGCCGCCGGCGGATGGAAGAGGGCGGCGCCGAGGCCCGAGACGGCCACGGCGATAAGCACGGCCTCGTAGCTCCCCACAAGGCCGGTGAGGCAGAGGCCCAGGCCCGCCAGAATGACGCCCAGGGGGATGAGCCAGGGCTTGCGGAAATGGTCGGCCAGCAGGCCGAAGAGCGGCTGGGTCACGGCCGAGAGGAGGGAGTTGGCGAACATGATGCCGCCGGTGGCCTGATAGGTCAGCGAAAGGCTGTCGCGCAGGAAGGGGAGCACGGCGGGCAGAGCGCCGCTGTTGATGTCCGTGGCGAAATGCCCGGCCGAGAGCAGGGCGACCTTTTTCTTGTCCATGGAATGTGCCTCGGAATGAGCCTCGGAAGGGAAGCGGAGATCGGTCTGGGAGAAATTCGCGGGCCGGTTGGCCTGCCTAGAGCATGCTGTAGGGATCGAGGTCCAGGAAGATGCGCAGCTTGGAGGCGCACTTCTGCAGGCAGGCGTCGCGGTAGAGGAGCCTCGCCCCGCCCCAGCCCTGGGTCTTGAGCAGGCACTGGTAGCGCATGCGCCCGTTCAGCACCGGAATCGGCGAGGGCACGGGCCCCAGCAGCGGCAGCTGGCGCTCGCGGGCAGCGGCCTTCAGCCACTGCTCCATGTCCTGCATGGCCTGGCCGGCCTCGGGATCGTTGCGCTCGTGGCTGAAGCGGATGAGGGTCACGTTGCTGAAGGGCGGGAAACGGAAGCGCTTGCGCCTGGCCACCTCCTCCGCGTAGAAGCCCTCGTAGTCGGCCTTCACGATGTACTG
>JAUNSE010000539.1 GCA_030539415.1 Desulfovibrionaceae bacterium | reverse complement strand
TGTCCCGCACAAGAGGACAAGGACACGTTATGGCCTCACTCCTTGACACAATGAAGCAGATTTTCGCGGACCTGCAGTCCCCGGGCCGGCCGGAGGAGCAGGCCGGCGCCGCGGACGCCTCCTCCGCCATCCCGCCCGGTTTCGAGCTCAATACCGATCCCATGCCCGACAATCTGTGGGACGGCGGCCTGGACCCGCAGGCCATTGCCGCCGATCCGCTCGAAGTGCGGACGGCCGAACTCGTCGCCGGAGACAGTCATTTCCGGGCGGATCCGGCCCGCATGGCCGGGCTGGACAATCTGCAGCGCGAAGGCTCGATCCTCGCCGCCTGGTTTTTGGGCCTGGAGCTCATGCACGAGGACAATCCCGCCCCGGACTATCCCCGGGCCAGAGACCTTCTGGCGCGCGCCGCCGAGGCGGGCCACGGACCCGCCTTCTGGATGCTGCACTTTCTGCTCATGGACCGCTGGGACTGCGGGCGCGACGGCGGAACACCAGACGGGATCCTTGACGAGGCCCTTTCCTGGCTCGACAGAGGTCTTGCCGCGGGCTCGCCGAACTGCGCCCTGGGCTGCCTCGAGCTGCACGCGGATCACCACCTTTTCCCCATGACGGCCGAAGAGGAGGACGGCCTCTTCGATCTGCTCGCGCCGTACGCCCGCGCCGGCAGCTGGCCCTGCCTTGAGGGCGCGCTGAAGCTCATTGAAGTCCGTCACTTCCGGCCGGACGACGCGCGGACCGCCGAGATGCTGACGCTGCTCGGACACTGCGCGGGCGAGCTCGGCTTCGCGCCGGCGCAGCGGCTTGCCGGCCGCCTGTACCGCACGGGCGCCATCATGTGCGATCAGAACTTCGAGACCGCCCGGGCGTGGCTTGAGCCCGCCTGGGAGCAGGGGGACGTCGAGGCCGGCTGCGAGCTGGCCGAGCTGCGCATCGAGAGCGAGCTGCCCCCGCTGCTCGCGACGGACGCCGACATGGCCGCGGCCGAAGAGTGCCGCCGCCTCCTCGAGGCCTGCCGCGCCGCAGGCAGCGCCAGGGCGACCGCCCTGGCCGGCCGCCTGCGCACCTGCAACGCCTGGGACTGCAGCACCATGCTGGACGAGGCCGAACAGCTGCTGAAAGAGGCCGTCGACGCGGGCTGCCCGAACCCGGCCGCCGACACGGCCTGGTCCATGATGCTCGGGAGCAGGGACAGCGGCACGCTGGACACGCTTCTGAGACAGGCCGCCGACGAGGGACGCCTGCCCCGGGCTCTCGCGGCCCGGCTCGACGCGATGCAGAATGCAGGGGAGGACGACTGGCGCCGCACAGGGCTCAGGGTGCTCGAACACGCCGCCGGACAGGGCTGCCCGAGGGCCTGGCTGCACCTGGCCAGGCTGCGCCTGAACGGCCTGGACGGAAAGCCCTCAGTCGCTGCCGAGGGACTGGCCATGCTGGCGAGGCTTGCGGAAAGCGGCTGTCCCGACGCCCTGGGCGAGCTTGCCGGCATACGCCTCCTCGGCCTGTACGGCACCGATCCGGATCCGGACGAGGCGGCATCGCTCGCCGTGCGGGGCTGGGGCTTCCGCAGCGCGCGCTGCTTCGGCATCCTGGTTCATCTCGGCATGACCGGAGCGGCGGACCCGAACGGGGACTCCGCCCTGGGGACGGCCGTGCGCGAGGCCCGGGAGAAGGCCGGCTGCATCGACGACCTCTTCTTCCACGCCCTGCAGACCGGCAGCATGCCCCTGCTTGCCGGAGAGGACTTTGCCGCCCTCCGCCCCGCCGAGCAGCGCAGGGCCGCGAGGGAGGCCGGCGCCCTGCTTGCCGGCTGCTGGCAGAAGGCGCTGATAACGCTTGACGCGGCCGCCATGCGCATGC
>JAUNSE010000538.1 GCA_030539415.1 Desulfovibrionaceae bacterium | reverse complement strand
CCGGCGAAGGGCAGAAGAAAAGGGCGGCCCTGTCTCGGACCGCCCTTTGTTCACTGATTTGCGTGCCTTACGCCTTGGCCGGCGCGGACTCCTCGTACTCCCTGCGCAGGGTCTCCATGACCTCGTGCACGGTGGAGATGGAGGTGATGCGGCCCACATTGGTGCCGCAGAAGGCGAAGCCCGACTTCAGATTGCCCTTCATGGCGTTGAGCAGCGCCAGGGCGATGCAGTAGGGGGTCTTCTCCCTGTCGCAGGTCTTGACGCAGTGATACATGCACTTGAAGGGCTTCTTCAGGCCCTG
This sequence comes from Desulfovibrionaceae bacterium, assembly GCA_030539415.1. GTDB lineage: Bacteria > Desulfobacterota > Desulfovibrionia > Desulfovibrionales > Desulfovibrionaceae > Desulfovibrio. The sequence continues at coordinate 1,559 of JAUNSE010000538.1, read as the reverse complement.
GCGGGAGGCCTCGATGAAGCTGTTGTCGATGGCGCGGCCGGGCATGCCCACAGGCGAGTGGATGATGGTCACATCCTCTGCCTTCGCGTTCACATAGGCCTGCTTGAAGCGCACGTCGGCGTCGCACTCCTCTGTGGCCACGAAGCGCGTGGCCATCTGCACGCCGGAGCAGCCGAGCTCGAGCAGGCGGCGGATGTCGGCGCCGGTGAAGACGCCGCCGCCGGCGATGACCGGCACGGCGCGGCCGCACTGGTCCTCAAGGCGCTTGGCCTCCTCGACGATGGGCGGCACGATGGTCTCCAGGGCGAAGTCGGGGGACATGATCTCGGTTTCCTTGAAGCCGAGATGGCCGCCGGCCTTGGGACCCTCGACCACGAAGGCGTCGGGCATGTAGTTGAAGTTGCGCATCCACTTCCTGGCCAGGATGGAGGCGGCGCGGGCGGAGGAGATGATCGGGACGAGCTTCGTCTTGAACTCCTCCTTCTTCTGCTCGCAGGCCTCGAGAAGGTACTTGGGCAGGTCGGTGGGCAGTCCGGCGCCGGAGAAGATCACGTCGGCCCTGGACTCGATGGCCGTGCTCACCAGCTGCGCGAAGTGGGTGAGGGCCACCATGATGTTGACGCCGATGATGCCGGAGGTTTTCTCCCGGGCCTTTTCGATCTCGCTGCGCAGGGCGCGGATGTTGGCGCCCAGGGGATCCCTGGACACTTCCTTGTCGAGAAAGCCGATCATGGCTCCCGCGATGACGCCGACACCACCTTCGCTGGCAACTGCCGAGGCCAGGCCGGACAGCGAGATGCCGACGCCCATGCCGCCCTGCACGACGGGCATGGTGGCGGTCAGGTCGCCAATTTTAAGAGAAGGGAGCGTCATGGAAACCTCCTAGTTGCGGCGGGACATTGTCCCGCCCTGTGCCGGGCCGACCAGGGGCTATGCCCTTGGGATGAACGGGGGACAGCGTTTGTTGGAATTGATGTGCGACCGGGAAGCGCCTTCCCGGGCCGTGCCGCTTCCTCCGCGTGCCGGAGACGCCTTCATGCCAGAGGGGGAGGAAGGCCTGTTGTCCGGAACATGGAGAAGGAAACAACCGGCAGAAATGTAACACATTTTGCCATTGCTGGCTAGTCCCGGAGCACGCTTCGCCACGCGCGGCAAAGAACGTGATTTCGGGACACAGGGCCGGCCGCAATGCGTCGGAAGAAAAAAGCCGGAGCTCTTTCTCCCTCTTTTTCACGCGAAAGCGGCAAGGCTGGCGAGCAGCCTGTCGCGGGCCTGGCCGTAATGCCTGTCCGGCAGGGCCGAGACAAGGCGCAGGGCGTGCCCCTGCGCGGCCATGACCTTTTTGGCCGAGGGAAAGTTCAGGGCGTTGATCCAGGTGCCCAGCAGCAGCCTGAAGTCGTTCACGGAGACCAGATCCCCGTAGCCCGCCGCGCGCCCGCTCAGGGCGCAGTCGATGACCTTTGCGGAGAAGAGCTCCGGATCGTCCGGAAGGCTCAAAATCAGCGATAGCAGCCCCTTCGCCTTGAGCGAAAGAGCCTTGTTGCGCAGATGATGGTTGG
>JAUNSE010000537.1 GCA_030539415.1 Desulfovibrionaceae bacterium | reverse complement strand
TGTCTTCGACAGCGAGGACCTGGTCATTGACGGCGGAAGCGGCGTGGACATGCTGCTCGGCAGAAGCTCCGACATGCCCACCCTGGCGGAGCTGCTTGCCGGCGGAGAAGGCGCCCCGCAGGTCTCGGACATCGAGATCCTGCTTTCCGGCGACGCCCTGGCCGATGTCTCGAACCGTGGCGACGTGGTCGATCTGCTGCAGCAGAGCGGGGCGGACATCGACACGGACAGCGGGTCCGTCAGTCTGGGCGAAGGCTGGTCTCTGGCCGCGACGCCGGAGAACGACTTCGGCACGCAGACCTGGCAGTACTCCGGAGACGATCTGCAGTTCTCTCTGGAGACGACGCTGCCTGTCAGCCGGAGCGACGGCTTCGATGCCGAGATTGCCGTTGCCGTGCAGGAGCTCAACACCGCGCAGGGCTAGTACCCGACCGCTTGCCGGACTCTGGCGGAGACGCCCTGCCGGAGCCCGGGCGGATGTCTGTCCGCCCGGGTTCAGGGAGTCATCGGTCGCACCGCCGGCATTGCCGTCTGCCCGGACGGGTCGGCGCGCCGGGCCTTCTGCATGCCGGACAGGAAAGGGCGCATGCCCGGGTTTCTTTCTGCGCCTTCTTCGGATGATCGGCTCGGTCCGGACAGATTTGGTGTCAGCGGCTCATAAAAGCTGTCCGGAGTCTGTCCGTTTCTCCGGACTGCTCCGGCATGGAGCTGGAGCTCCATGCCGGAGGCCTGTTCTGTCTCGGAGCGGTCAGAGCAGCGCCAGACCGGCCAAGTCTGCCGGTGTCAGCGGTGGAAGCTGCGGCAGCCCCGGAAAGCGGGAGATGAAAAAGCGGCCGTCCGTGCGGGCGGCAGTGCCATCTGGCAGGGACTGCGGCTATCAGTTCACGACTGACACCTGCCGGGAGCGGCCGGAATCCGACAGGATGCTGGCCGGCCTGCTGCGCACGCCGGGCGTGCTCCCGGCGGACATCGCCCGCATCCTCAGGAGATCCTCCTCGGTCTCCAGATGGATGGCAGGCAGGACGGCGCAGACGGGAGAGCATCCGCGCAATCACCCGGTGGTGGTCGGCCTGGACAGCCTGCGGCCCCTGCTCGACTCGGCCGGGCCGGACGGGGAGGGCCGCCCGGTGCTGGTGATCGTGGACGAGAAGCGCAAGAACAGGGTGTCGGCGTCATCATGCCCCAGGCCTGATGACAGGCTGAACTGACAGACAAAAAGCGCACGGAAGGGCCGGCGGAAGCAGCGAAAGGCTGTCCGCCGGCTGTCCCGGAGCGGAGCCCGAAAGACGCCGGGGAGAGGGGCGAAAAAAAGGCGCCGCGCGGAGGAGCGAATCCTTCGGACGGCGCCGGACATATGGCGTCCCCTGCGGACGATCCGGCGCGGGCGGGCTCCCGCGCCGGGCGCCCGGCTAGTTTTTGCTGTAGATTTCGTTCAGGCAGACGTTGATGATGTCGTTGTACTTCCTGCTGAAGGAATCGTTGAGCTGGTCCACGTACTTCAGGGCGGCATTCTTCTCGTTGAAGGAGAAGCCGGACCTGGTGAACTTCTCGATTTCGGTGTCGATATTGTTCCACACGGAGCGATCGAGATCGTTGAAGTGCACGGAGTTGTGGCACAGATCGGAGAGATAGGACTCGACGGCCTTGATGTTCCTGTCGATGTCGTTGAACTTGGTCTTCTTGATCAGCAGCTCCTTCTCGTCCACGTCGAAGGCTTCGGCCAGGACGCGGTTGAGGTCCTTCTTGCCGGACATGATGCCGAGGTCTGAATTGTAGATCTTGCGCTTCACCGCGTTGAAGTAGTGATAGTACAGATAGTTCATGGCCTCGCAGTAGCTGATCGTCGCGCGGCGCTCGTAGAAGTAGCAG
>JAUNSE010000047.1 GCA_030539415.1 Desulfovibrionaceae bacterium | reverse complement strand
CCGCTCCGGCTGGGCAGCACCGGCGTTTTTGTCTCAAGGGAAAGACGCATCCACGGGCTGCATACGAGTCCAGACATTCCGGACATGCGTCACTCCGCGGCAGGAGGAACGAGCAGCTCGCGCAGGACGCTCGGGACGCGCACTGAAAAAGGGCCCCGCCGCCGGCAGGACCCTTCATGAGAAACGCTTCGGGAGCAGCCACTGCGGCCGCTCCCGGCTCAGTCGGAGACATCAGTGCCTGGGTCTGGCATGGGCAATCGAATAGCGTCTGAGATAGACGCGCATGCTGTGCTTGTGCCGTATGACCAGAAAAACGGAAATGATGATGACAATGCTGGCCGTGAGCATGATGCCGCTGATTTCCTCGCCGCCAAGCCAGGTGCCGAGCGCCATGGCGATGACCGGCGTCACATACTCGTAGGAGATGGCCACGGCCGTGCTGACATTGTTCAGAAGCCAGAGGTAGCAGGCATAGGCCAGCACCGAGCCGCCCACAACCATCCAGGAGAAGGCGATGACGGTTGCCGCGTTCACGTTCTCCCAGTGCAGGCTGTGCTGCTCGCCCAGGATGAGTCCCAGGAGGAAGCATTCGATGCCGCCCATGAAGATCAGAAGGCCCGTGCTCTCCAGTATGCTCAGCCGGCCGGCAATGGGATGCTTCTTCATGATGAGCGAGCCGGCGACCCAGGCCACATTGGCGATAAGGGCTATCATGATGCCCCACAGGGTGCTCGTGCCGGCCTTCTGCTGCGACCAGGCCAGGGCCACGACGCCGATGCCGCCGGCAATCATGCCGACCCACTGGGTGATGTTCGGGCGCTCCTCTCCGGCGAAGATCCAGCCGCCCAGAATGAGCATGATGGGAACCATGCTGGCCAGCACGGCGGCCACGGCCGAGGTGATTTCGGTCTGGCCAAGCACGATGAAGCCGCTTGTCATGAGCACGAGGATGATCGCCATCACGGCGTGGCGGAAAATCTCGATCGGATGGGGACAGGTCCAGCGACCGGCGAGAACGGCGGCGACCAGACTCAGTATCGAGCCGCCCAGGATGTTGCGCGTGCCGCAGATGAGAAAGGGCCCGGCCACTTCAAGACAGAACTTGTTGCCGAGATAGGAGCTGCCCCAGGCGATATAGACCAGAATCAGGACAATCAGGACCCTGGTGGCGGATGGTTTGTCTGCAGTAGGCATGACAAGACACCTCTGAAAGAGGAATGAGGTTCGTTTGACGCGCACGCGCAGGCGGACTTTCCGGGACGCGTCTGTCGGCGGCGGAGAGGCGGTGCGGGCTGCGCGCGGGACATGGCTGACATGCGCCGGAGACCTCCCGGGCACGCTGGCCCGCGGACGGGCTCGTCCGGCCTTATAAATGTAGGCCTATGCCCCGGCCCTTTCAATAGCTGCACGCTATTCTTCGAGCGTTCTTGCAAATTTCTTATTTCGGGCTGCATGCCGTGATGCAGAAGACCCGGACCTTGGGGGAAGGTCCGGGTCTTCGAAGACGGCGTGGTCCGGGCAGCGCCCGGACCAGCCTTTTGCATGCGGTTGCGGTCTAGCCGGGCAGCATCCAGCTGAGCGGGCCGGCCTGCAGGTAGGCGAGCACGCAGAGGAACAGGGTCATGCCGATGCTGTGGGCCAGGCAGAAGCGGAACAGCTGGCCTTCCATGCCCACGGAGTTCGTGGCGGCGCAGGCAACGGCGAGGGACTGCGGGGACACCATCTTGGCGGTGACGCCGCCGGAGGCGTTGGAGGCGACGGCCAGGTTGGGATCCATGCCCACGGCCAGGGCCGTATCCTTCTGCATGCCGCAGAAGAGGGCGTTGGAGGAAGTGTCGGAGCCGGTCAGGAACACGCCGAGCCAGCCGAGGATGGGCGAGAAGAAGGCGAACATTGCGCCGGTATGCGTGAAGGCGATACCGAGGGTGGAGCTCATGCCGGAGTAGTTCATCACATAGGCGAGACCGAGAATGGTGGAGACGGTCAGGATGGAGAACTTCAGCTGGGCGCAGGTGCGGAAGAAGCAGGCGATGGCCTTGCCGAAGCTGTAGCCGCTCATGAAGGGCACGGAGACCAGGCCGGACAGGAAGATGGCGGTGCCGCCGGCGGAGAGCCAGTTGAAGCTGAACATGGCGCCGTAGACAGTGCCTTCGGCGGCGATGGGGGCGGTCTTCAGGACTTCACCGTGCAGGCCGGGCCAGGGGAAGGAGATGGCGGCGCCGGGGACGGAGTTCAGGAGAGCCTTCACGGAGCCGAGGCCCCACAGGAACACGAAGACGGCGAGGATGAGGTACGCGGCCCAGGCCTTGATGATCTGGCTGCCGGAGTACTTGCTGGCCTCGACTTCGGCCACCTGCTCGCCTTCGAAGACGAACACGATCTTGGGCTTCCATACCTTGAGCAGGGCCATGAGGCAGGCGATGCTGGCGATGGCGGAGCCGACGTCAGGCAGCGTGGGGCCGTGCAGATTGGAGAGGAGGAACTGGACGGCGCCGAAGGAGACACCGGCAACGAGGATGGCGGGCAGCACTTCCATGGAGCGCTTGAAGCCGCACATCACGACGCAGACCCACAGGGGAACGATGAGGGCGAGGAGGGAGAGCTGGCGGCCGGCAATCTGGCTGACGGTCAGCGTGTCGAGGCCGGACACCTGGGCGCCCACGAGAATCGGAACGCCGATGGCGCCGAAGGCCACAGGGGCGGTGTTGGCGATAAGGGCGATGCCGCCGGCCCACAGGGGCTTGAAGCCGAGGCCCATCAGCATGGCGGCCGCGATGGCGGCGGGGGTGCCGAAGCCGGCCGTGCCCTCGATGAAGCAGGAGAACGCGAAAGCAATGAAGAGCGCCTGCAGGCGGCGGTCATTGGTGACGCTCGCCAGGGAGTACTTGATGATTTCGAATTCGCCGGATTCAACGGTCATGTTGTAAATCCACACGGCCGTGATAACGATCCAGATGATGGGGAACAGGCCGAAGGCGACACCGTTGAAGGTGGAGCTGACGGCGAGGCCCACGGGCATGCCCCACAGGGCAATGGCGACCACAAGGGCGGCGGCCAGGCCGCTGAGGGCGGCAACATGGCCTTTGGCCTGCTTCACGGCCAGCATGTAGAACAGAACGAGCAGCGGAATGGCCGCGCATACGGCGGAGGCAGCGATGCTGCCAGCAACCGGGGTATAGACTTGGGTCCAAGCCATACGAATCCCTCCCAAAAGGTTAATCCAGAAATCTGCCTCCCCCGGACGACTGCTTGATCCGGGTCGGGCTGTTGCACCAGGGCAATTTTCTCCGCTGCAGACGGAGTCCTCGCCCCTCAGGCGAGTCCGCCTCTTCCGTGGCAGCCGCCGGACTCCCGGCGGCTGCCACGCATGAAGCAGACAAGCAATTTGTATTAGCGTAGTACTGTTATATACAAAAAATCAGCTTTGGATCAACCAAAAAAAGCACTTTGGCACAACTTTTTTTCCAACCAACAAAAATAACGGCAGAAAAAAGCACCGTACTGATCAACCAATCAACAAACTCCATTGTGTTGAACGCACAATCAACTGCAGACATCTATCATTGATTGAACGTTCAATACCGTAGGATAACACTTGGAAGACAAGCACAAAAGAAAGCTTCATTCCATTCGCAAGGCAAGCCGGTCCGGCAGGCGCCCGCGGGCATTTCTGCCGGATTGCGGCCGCTCTTTCCGGCCGGCGGCAACCGTCCCTCATCATTCCGCGCGTCCTTCATTCACGCCCATCCCGGAGGAGGGGCGCTCCCAGGCATCTGCCCCGGAAATGGCTGAGCCTGCCGCATGCGTCCAGCCTGTGCGCCCGTCCGGGTCTTTTGTCGCGAGGCTGCCGCGGAACTTCTGCATGCCGCCGGTCTTTCTTGTATATTGATATCCCCCGGGGCAGTCCGTCTCTCCGCAGGCCGCGGCCAGGCGGGAGAGGAGCCTCTGCCTCGCCGCACGCCGCCCCGCCTGGAACATCTCCACCGTCAAATCCGAAATTCGTCCGCCAGAAGCCTTCCAGGATGCCGGATGCAGAAAAGGACTCCGCGGACAGCTTTTTGGCGCAGGCCCGGACAGCCGAAGGAAGAGAGACTTCCGCCCCGCGTTTTTCGGCCTGTGCGGGCAAACGAAAAGCCCCTGCGGCGATGAGCTGCAGGGGCTTTGAAATATTGGAGCGGGAAACGGGATTCGAACCCGCGACGTCCAGCTTGGGAAGCTAGCATTCTACCACTGAATTATTCCCGCACTAGAACTTGAAATATTGGAGCGGGAGACGGGATTTGAACCCGCGACTTCAACCTTGGCAAGGTTGCACTCTACCACTGAGTTACTCCCGCATGTTGTCATGCGATGTTTTGTGCCGCGCCTCCGGATTCCGTCCGGAGTGTGGTGGAGCGGGAGACGGGATTTGAACCCGCGACTTCAACCTTGGCAAGGTTGCACTCTACCACTGAGTTACTCCCGCATCATGCGAGCACAAAAAAATTGGAGGCGGAATCCAGATTTGAACTGGAGCATCGGGATTTTGCAGACCCCTGCCTTACCACTTGGCTATTCCGCCTCATTTGTCTGGAGCGGGAGACGGGATTTGAACCCGCGACTTCAACCTTGGCAAGGTTGCACTCTACCACTGAGTTACTCCCGCTCGTTGCGACGAGAAGAGGTTCTACGCTAACGAGGCCTCTCCGTCAAGCTTTTTTTTCATTTTTTTCAGAATTCCCGCGTCAGGCCGGCCCGAGCCGGCCCGGCGCGGAACATTTCTGCTCAGAAGCCTAGTCCTTGGGCCTGTTGTCCACAACGCGGGTGGCCTTGCCGCCGGAACGGGCAATGGAGTGCGGCTCCATGAGACGGACCTTGGCGGTGACGCCGCAGAACTCCTTGATGTTCTCCTGCAGGTCCTTCTGCAGCTTCTGCATGCGGCCGATCTGATCGTGGAAGGTGGACTCGGTGACCTCCACCTGCACCTCGATGGTGTCCAGCGTGCCCTGGCGGTCAACCACGATGAGGTAGTTGGGGCTCACGCCCTCGTTGCTCATGAGCAGCTTTTCGATCTGCTGCGGGAAGACGTTCACGCCGCGGATGATGAGCATGTCGTCGGTGCGGCCGGCAAAGCGGCTCAGGCGCAGATGCGTGCGGCCGCAGCGGCAGGGCGAGTAGTCGATGGAGGTGAGGTCGCGGGTGCGGTAGCGCAGCAGCGGCGAGCCTTCCTTGGTGAGCGTGGTGATGACCAGTTCGCCCACTTCGCCCTCGGGCAGCTGCTCGCCGGTGACAGGGTCGATGATCTCGGCCAGGAAATGGTCTTCCCACAGATGCAGGCCGGTGTGCTCCAGGCAGTCTATGGCAACGCCGGGGCCCATGATTTCGGAGAGGCCGTAGATGTTGTGGGCGTCGATGCCCATCTTCTCTTCCATGGAGTGGCGCATGGTGCTGGACCAGGGCTCGCCGCCGAAGACGCCTATCTTGAGGGGCAGGTCGCGGAAGTTGATGCCCTGCTCCATGCCGGCTTCCCACAGATGGAGGGCGAAGGACGGCGTACAGGCCAGAACGGTGGCGCCGAGGTCGCGGATGAGCTGCGCCTGGCGGCGGGTGGCGCCGCCGGAGGCGGGCACGACCATGGCGCCGAGCGCCTCCGCGCCGTCATGGGCGCCGAGACCGCCGGTGAACAGGCCGTAGCCGTAGGCCACATGGACAATGTCGTCGGGAGTCACGCCGGAGGCGCACATGCAGCGGGCGGCGAGGTCGCCGAAGTTCTTCAGGTCCCTCTGCGTGTAGCCGACCACGACAGCCTGGCCGGTGGTGCCGCTGGAGGCGTGCACGCGGGCCAGATGCTCTCTCGGCACGGAGAAAAGGCCGTAGGGATAGTGATTGCGCAGGTCCTGCTTGGTCGTGAAGGGAATTCTCTGCAGATCGTCAAGAGTGCGGATATCCCTGGGCTTTATCCCGAGCTCGTCAAAGCGTTTCCTGTAGAACGGGACAGTGTTGTACAGGCGGTCGCAGGTCTGCTGCAGGCGGACAAGCTGAACCTTGCGGATTTCCTCTCTGGGAAGAGTTTCGTTTTTGATGTCGAACAGCACGGCTTTACACCTCTCTGGACATTGGATAGACTGCCGAAAAACTGGAGTAGGCATAATGCCTTTTTTTTCTGCCCTAATCAAGGAAAACCGGACGCCGTGAGGACCTTCGGGCGGAGTCTTTGTCCGGACAGCCGCAACAGGCTGAATGCTTATTTTTTATGACAAACAATTCTTCGCAGACAAAAAAATATTCCGACCTTCCGACCATGGACAAGGTTTCCGTCATCGCCGACTGGCTCAGGGAGCACAAGGCGGCCGATGTCGACGTGATCGATCTCGAGGGCCGCGGCGCCTTCACCGAAGCCATGGTGGTGGCCACCGCCTCCTCCGTCCGCCACGCCCAGAGCCTTGCCGACGGCGTGAACCGCCTGTGCGGCGAGAACGGCTACGAGTTCCTGCGCATGGACGGCTATGCCGTGGGCCAGTGGATTCTCGTGGACTGCAACGACTTCGTGGTCAACATCTTCCAGGCCGACACGCGGCGCCTGTACAAGCTCGAATCCCTGTGGAGCGTTCCCTCCAGCAAGGAGGAACTGCAGGCCATGGCCGAAAGTGCCGGGGAGTAAGCAATGAACGTCACCCCTACCCTGCTGCTCATTCTGGACGGCTGGGGCATCGCGCCGGCCGGCTCCGGCAACGCGGCCTCTCTGGCCAGAACGCCCAATATCGACAAGCTGTTCGAGACCTGCCCCCATTCCAGGCTCGAGGCCTCCGGCCGCGCCGTGGGCCTGCCCGCGGGCTACATGGGCAATTCGGAAGTCGGCCATCTCAACATCGGCTCGGGCCGCATTGTCTACCAGGACATGACCCGCATCGACGTGGCCATCGAGGACGGCTCCTTCAGGGACAATCCCGTCATCACCGGCCTGATTGAAAAGGTGAAGGCCGCCGGCGGCACGCTGCACCTGTGCGGCCTGCTCTCGGACGGCGGCGTGCACAGCCATATCAATCATCTGTTCGCGCTCTGCCGCATGGCCGCCGAAGCCGGCGTGCCCGTGCTGGTGCACTGTCTTTTGGACGGCCGCGACACTCCTCCGGACAGCGGCATGGGCTATGTCCGCCAGCTGGAGGAGGAGCTCGCCAAACTGCCAGACCAGGAGATTGCCGCCCTCTACGGCCGCTTCTACGCCATGGATCGCGACAAGCGCTGGGAGCGCGTCTCCCAGGCCTTCAACCTGCTGGTGCACGGCGAGGGCCCCAGAGTCTCCGGCGCCGAAAAGGCGCTGCAGGCCTCCTATGACGAAAAGGTGCTGGACGAATTCGTGAAGCCCGTCTGGGTTTCGGAGCGCGAGCCCGGCCTGAGGGACGGCGACGGCATCTTCTTCTTCAACTTCCGCGCCGACCGCATGCGCGAGATTGTCTCGGCCCTGACTCTGGACGCCTTCGACGGCTTCGACCGCGGCGCCCTGCCCGCGCTTGCCGGCGCGGCCTCCATGACGAGCTACGATGCCGCCCTGACCATTCCCGTGGCCTTCCCGGACCAGGACATCCCCCTGGTGCTGGGCGAGGTGGTCGCGAAGGCCGGCCTGCACCAGCTGCGCCTGGCCGAAACCGAGAAGTACGCCCACGTCACCTTCTTCTTCAACGGCGGCGTGGAGCAGCCCTTCGAGGGAGAGGACCGCGTGCTCGTGCCCTCGCCCCGCTCCGTGGCCACCTATGACCAGGCTCCGGCCATGAGCGCCCGCGAGGTGACTGACCGCTTTGTGGAGGCCTGGAACAAGGGCTGCTACGACCTCGTGGTCTGCAACCTGGCCAACGGCGACATGGTCGGCCACACCGGCATCATTCCCGCGGCCATCGAGGCCTGCGAGACGGTCGACGAATGCGTCGGCCGCATGGTCGAGGCCGTGCGCGCGAGAGGCGGCCGCATGATTCTCATTGCCGACCACGGCAACTGCGAGAAGATGCTCGACGAGCACGGCAAGCCGCACACGGCGCACACGACCAATCCCGTGCCCTGCATCCTGCTCGACTGCGAGAAGCCCGACCGCGTGCTGAAGGACGGCAAGCTGGCCGACGTGGCCGTGACCATTCTGACCCTGTGGCATATGGACGTGCCCGCCCAGATGAACGGCACAAGCCTCGCGGAGTAGGACCATGCCCACCAAGCGCCTTCCGGACCCCGTCTATCCCTCGGGCATGGAGATAGCCTTCTATTACGCCTGCCCGAACTGCCGCAAGGTAATCCGCGTCATGAGCCCCACGAAGGCGGTGCTCGTCACCTGCCCGCAGTGCCATCAGCAGTTTCCCATCGTGCCTGTGGACGAGGCGGACCTGAACTTCTTCCACATCATGACGGCCGACGGCCGCGCGGCCATGAGCGGCGACTATCTCTAAACGCTTCCGGACGTCCCGACAGAGCATTGCCAGGACGCCCGACAGACAGATCCGACCATCCGGATATCGTTCCGGACCTCCGACCGGACCACCAGCGGCGGCCCGGTCAAATTTTTTGGAAAATTTTCCGTCGAATGAAATCGGCAGTAATTTTCAGATGATTGGATTGAATGAACAATCAAAATTCGCTTTCACTGCCGCTCCGGCGGTTAAAAAAATTTGACAAGGCTCCCCAAGTTCCCTTATTACGACTCCAGAGCCTTTCACAAGGCCAACACGAATTTCTATTGGGGGGATTACCAATGAAACGTTTGATGACACTTCTCCTGGCCGCCGGTCTCGTGTTTTCCGCGACCACCAGCGCTCAGGCTATCGACTTCAAGGCCAAAGGTCAGTGGCTGATGGGCTTCGGCGTCGGCGACGGCAGCTTCGTCAACAAGACCCGTGACAGCTCCTCTGCTTCCAAGCAGAAGGCCAACAACAACGACAAGTTCACCGCCGCCCAGCGCGTCCGTCTGCAGATAGACGCCGTGGCCTCCGAGAACCTGTCCGGCACCGTGTACTTCGAAATCGGCGACACCACTTGGGGCAATGCCGAATCCGGCGGCGCTCTCGGTGCCGACCAGACCATCGTCGAAGTGAAGAACGCCTACATCGACTGGGCCATTCCGGAAACTGATCTCAAGGTGCGCATGGGCATCCAGGCGATTGCCATGCCCGCCGCTGCCGGCGGTTCCGGTATCCTCGATGACGATCTGGCCGCTGTCGTGGTCAACTATCAGTTCAACGAGAACATCGGCCTGAACGTCATGTGGGCCCGCCCCTACAATGACAACTACACCGCTGCTTCTAATGACACCAGCGGCAACAACAAGGCCAACTACCTCGACAATCTGGACCTGATCTCCGTTGCCCTGCCCATGACCTTCGACGGCTTCACCGCCACTCCCTGGATCATGTACGGCATCGTTGGCCAGAACGCCGTTCGTGGCAGCAATTCTGCTTACAACAGCCCCTTCCTGGCGAGCTACACCGACAAGCGTTGGCATGATGGCGAAGATGACGCTACCTTTGACCGCAATGGCAGCGCCAACACCGGCGCCTTCTGGTTCGGTGTTCCGATGACCTTCACCATGATGGATCCGCTGAACATCGAGTTCGACTTCAACTACGGCTATCTGGCCAGCCAGGGCCGCGGTGACATCACGAAGTCGAACGGCGACCTCAAGCGTTTCGACACCAAGCGCGAAGGCTGGCTGGCCAAGGCTCTGGTCGAATACAAGATGGACTGGGGCACTCCCGGCATCTTCGGCTGGTACGCCTCCGGTGACGACAGCAACCCGAAGAACGGCTCCGAGCGCATGCCCTCCATTTCCGCCTGCGGCACCTTCACCTCCTTCATGGGTGACGGCAACATGGGCTGGGCTGCCGACGGCAGCGTCTACGACCGCAACCTGGCCTACGCCGGCACCTGGGGCATCGGCCTGCAGGTCAAGGACATGTCCTTCGTCGAGAATCTGTCCCACACCTTCCGCGTGGCCTACTGGGGCGGCACCAACTCCCCGTCCATGGCCAAGTACGCCGCCACCCCGTGGTCCTGGGCTTCCAGCGCTGAAGGCTATAGCGGTGACTGCGACCTGTATCTGACCACCAACGACAGCCTGCTCGAATTCAACCTGGTCAACGAGTATCAGATGTACGAGAACTTCGCCATCAACCTCGAACTGGGCTACGTGGTCAATTTCATGGATCAGGACACCTGGAAGAAGGCTGACAGTGGTATCAACGGTGGTGCTACCTACGAGAAGAAGGACGCCTGGAAGGCCCAGCTGATCTTCGCCTACTCCTTCTAAGCCATCCGATAGCGGACGCTTCGCGCGTCTGAATCAGATATTCGAGGC
>JAUNSE010000536.1 GCA_030539415.1 Desulfovibrionaceae bacterium | reverse complement strand
CTAAATTGGCTGAACAGATGATCAGCATGCAGCGGCTTCTTACGCCGCGGCACGCGGGCTGCCGCCCTCCCCTCCCAGCTCGGTCCCTCCGAGACACGGCCGACCCGCACGCGGTTCACTGACTCCCATATCTCCACGCATTCCTTCCATCTGCATCACCTCTTTTCCTTCCTTTCTTCTTTTCCCCCCTTCCAGACACATCTCCGCTCTCTTCGCCGGTGCCGCATATCCGCGTTTCACGCCCGGCCGCACATCCTGTCATGCAGGACCCGCCTTCATGCCGTCCTCCAAATGACAGGGCATCTTCACGCATTCGCCATATTTTCCGGCGAAATTCCGGTTTACCTCAAGGCCTGTTTTTATGGAGGAAACAATGCGCCGCTTCAAATCATACCTCGGCTCCTCGCTGCTGGCCGTTCTGGCGATCCTGGTTCTCACCGCCAACGCCTGGGCCCAGACCACGCTGCTGCAGGGCAGCAAGTGGGATCCCTACGTCAAAAGGACCATCAACGACATGATGACCATGGTTGGCGCCGATTCCGCCGGCCACGACGCGTCCATCCGCCCCTATGCGGTCTTCGACTTCGACAACACCGTGTCCATTCTGGACGTCGAGGAGCAGCTTGCCATCTACCAGCTGGAGCACATGCGCTTCGCCGTTGCTCCTGACAAGATGTACGACGTGCTCACCTCCGGCATTCCGGACGTGAACATGAAGCTCGGCGAGGACTACGGCAACCTGACCGTCGCCCAGGTGGCCTCCGACGCGGCCGCCGCCTACAAGAAGCTCTGCGCCAAGGGCTTTGTGGATCCCGACGGCTCCAAGGCCGGCATGATGGCCAAGTGGCAGGCCACCGACGACTGGAAGGAATTCGCCACCAAGGCCCGCTGGATGTACGACGCCATCGGCGACTCCATGGACGTGTCCGTCTCCTATCCCTGGATCACGTACTGGTTCACCGGCATGACCTCCAAGCAGGTCTACGAGCTCGCTCTGGAAGCCTTCACCATGTACGCCAAGGCCAGCATGGATCCCGCCTACTGGTGCAAGAAGAAGTGGACCAGCCCCGCCTCCTACGAAGGCGCCAAGGCCGGCCAGCTCTCCGTTTCCTACAAGCAGGGCATCACCGTCTCTCCCGAACTGCGCGAGCTGTTCAAGGCTCTTGACGAAAACGGCATAGACGCCTGGATCTGCTCCGCCTCCTACATCGATGTCATCACCGCCGCCGTGAAGGCCTTCGAGCTCCCCGGCGTGGACGGCATCCTGGCCATGACCAACAAGAAGGACGGTCTGGTCTACACCAACGCCTACGACTACGACTTCCACGCCCAGACTCAGGGCATCGGCAAGGCCGAGAGCATCGACAAGCTCATCCGTCCCCTGTACCGCGGCGCCGGCCCGGTCCTGGTGGCCTTCGACTCCCAGGGCGACTTCAACTTCTGCAGCGAGTACAAGGACACGCTGGTGGGCCTGTGCCTCAACCGCGCCCGCAAGGATGATGCCGGCCTCCTGGCCGCCATCGCCCTGTACCAGAACAAGCACAATGTGAGTCTGGAAGCCGCCATCAAGGCCGGCGACACCCGCTACGTCCTGCAGGGCCGCAACGAGAACGGCGGCGTGCTGTGGGCCCGTCCCGAAATTCAGGCTCTGGGCAAGGACAAGACCGAACTGCTGAGCGGCAAGGCCGAAGGCTGGCTCAAGATGCTTGAGGACGGCACAAAGCCTGCCGACCTGGTGAACAAGTGCACCGAGCTCACCGGCAAGCTGAAGAAGTACGACGGCTACAAGGTCCGCTAGCCGGAACTGAACTTTCCTCATGACAGAAGAGGCCCCGGAGCTGCTCCGGGGCCTCTTTTTTGCTGGTGTGCTCTCGT
>JAUNSE010000535.1 GCA_030539415.1 Desulfovibrionaceae bacterium | reverse complement strand
CGCGAGCCCGGGTCCAGGGCGGCCAGCGCCGTCTCGGCCTGGTAGTGCGCCCACACCCCGGCAATCTCCGGCCAGGCCGTTCGGCGCCCCACGTTGTTGCAGAGGTAGTAGAGCTGCCGATCGACAGGCCGAAGCCACAGAAACTCCGGCGTTGCCAGCACCCCGCGCGTGCGCGCCCGCTCGTACAGGGCCAGCAGGAAGGTGTCCCGCCACAGGGAGTGGGGCCTGAGATCCTTGCGCAGGGATGGGTCGGCCAGGGCGCGGCTGACGGCCCGGATCTGGCCGCGGGTCAGGGAGGCGTCGATGCCGCAGCCGTGCGCGGGGGCGGCCGGCTCCCAGAAGGGGGCGTGCCGCACAAAGCGCCCCGGCCTGGCTTCCTCGGGCCCTCTGAAGGACAGCGAGAGATCGTCCATGAGCCTGCGCGCCAGGTCCTTGTCGTCCACGGCAAAGAGCGCCCACGCTCCGCAAAGCTTCCTCAAATGCGCCGGAAGCCGCTCCCAGCCCTGCCAGGGCAGGTCCAGCTGCGAGGCGTAGAAACGGGCGGCCCTCTCACGATCAAGCGCCAGACCGTCGGCCTCGCGCCCGAGCCAGGGGGAGTCCAGGCGGGCCAGATGGTCGGAACCCAGCAGCTCCTCGGCCGCGATGGGCACAGGATGCGGCCCAGGCGGCACCAGCAGCCCGCACTCCGCGGCCAGCTGCAGGGGCTGGCGCCCGGCCCGCCAGGGACCGGAGTCCAGCGGCTCGTTCAGGATGCCGCCGGGCCAGTTGAGGGCAGGGGCAATGCAGGGCGCAAAGGGCACGTTCTCGCGCATGAGATCGCGCATGGTGAGCGTGCGCCGATAGACATCAGACGGCGAAAGCCGCCAGCCGCGCCACACAAGGTACAGAGCCGCCGGAATGCCCAAGCCCAGCGCATACCAGCGCGCGGCAAGGTTCAGAGCCTCCCAGGCAAAGGCCAGATCCCGCGTCCCGGGCTCGATGCCCTGCAAAAGATGCATCAGCCGCTCGTGACCCGGGCTCACCAGAACGAGCGGCCGGCAGAGCAGAGAGGCCAGGCGCAGCAGCCCGTCCGCACAGGCCTGTCCCCAGAAGGACATGGCAAGAGCCAGTCCCAGGGTCAGGGCCAGACAGACCAGCATGGGTGCTGGCACATTCTCGACACCTCTTGCCTCGCTCACGACCGCCTCCCGTATCCCGTCACAGTCACAGCCATGCCCTTCTCCTCATCGGAACCTCACCCGACCCTACGGCAGGGCCCGCATGAGATAGCGGACCGCCATGTTGACCGGCCGAATCTCCACGTCCGTCGGAGTGGAGAGGGCCGCGCTGAAATAGGCCTGCAGGTTGCTGCCGGAGCTCGCCCCCTGGCCCGGCGCCGTGCCGCGGCCGCCGACTCCGAAGACGCCGCTGAAATTGTCGTTGAGGGTGGCGCCGGCCACGCGCTGCCCGCCCGCGGGAAGGTTTCCGGAAAGCTCGCGGATGGCGTCGCCCTGCACGGCAAGCAGGTCCCCGGAGGAGTGCGTGGTGACAGTGACGCCCACAGAGGTGCCGTTTTCCTGGCTGTGCTCCTGCGAGCCGTGCCCGCGCAGGAAGAGTCCGCGCAGGTCTGGCAGAGCGGCTGATGAGGCGGACGATCCGGCCAGCACGGCCACCAGATCCGGATAGTCGGCGGCCAGCACCGTCTGCCCCTGGCAGTCCAGCCACTTGTCGGCCTCGTCCGGATCCCGGCTCACCGGCCAGGCGATGATGGTGCCCACAGGCACGCCCGACGGGGCGGTCACGCCCACATCGACCTTTGTCGGGACAATGCCGGTGGCATCCGCCGCACGGGCCTCGGGGCAGAGGGCGGAGGCAAGTTCGGAGGAGAGGCCCACCGAA
>JAUNSE010000534.1 GCA_030539415.1 Desulfovibrionaceae bacterium | reverse complement strand
AAGGCCCGCCACCTCTACGAGCTCTCGGACTTCCTGGAGGCCGGCATCGCCCTGACCGGCCCGGAACTGAAAAGCATACGCGCGGGCAGGGTCAACTTCCAGGACTCCTATGTGGAGTTCCGCAAGGGCGAGGCCTGGCTCGTCTCCCTGCACATCGCCCCCTACGCCAACGCCGGCTACGTGGAGCAGAACCCGGACAGGGACCGCAAGCTCCTCATGCACGCCCGGGAAATCAGCCGCTACGCAGCGGCCGTGGCCCAGAAGGGCCTGACCGTGGTGCCGGTGAAGATGTACTTCCACCACGGCAAGGTGAAGGTGGAGATTGCCCTCGGCCGCGGCAAGAAGCTCTACGACAAGCGCGAGACCCTGAAGCAGCGGGCCATGGAGCGCGACGCCGAGCGCGGCGAGTAGGCCGGGCCGGCGCCCTGCGGTATCGCGGCATACTGCCCGAAACTGGCCATTCTGCGACTATCGGGCAGGTTTCTGCGGCTTTTTTCGCTGTTGTTTCCGGGCTCCCGCGTGTAGACTCTCTTCATGATTTTTTTGGCGCGGGGCCCCGCACGACAGGTCTCCGCGCCCCCGAAACAGGCGGTCCGCTCCCATCATGATGGACGGGCCGCATGAGGTGCACGCGATGCACGGGAGCAAGAGCATGAAAAGACGCGATTTCATAAGGACAGGACTTGTCACCGCCGGCGCCGTGGGCGCGGGTCTCGTGCCGAATATCCAGGCCCGGGCCGCCGAGGCCGAAAAAGCCCTGCCCAAGGTCTTCTTCACGAAGGACCTGTCGGCCGAGGGCCTGCTCAAGGTCTACGCCCTGGTGAGCCGGAACATCGGCGGCAAGATCGCCGTCAAGCTGCACACCGGCGAGCCGAACGGCCCGAACATCCTGCCCCGCGAGTGGGTGAAGACCTTCCTCGCCGCCGTGCCCGGCACCGTGGTGGAGTGCAACGTGCTCTACTCGAGCCCCAGGCAGACCACCGAGGGCCACCGCCGCACCCTGGAGACCAACGGCTGGACGAAGTTCACCACCGTGGACATCATGGACGAGGAGGGCGAGGTCAATCTGCCGATCAAGGGCGGCAAGTGGCTCAGGGAGGTGGCCGTGGGCAGCCACCTGCTCAACTACGACAGCATGGTGGTGCTGACCCACTTCAAGGGCCATGTGATGGGCGGCTTCGGCGGCTCCCTCAAGAACATCGCCATCGGCTGCGCCTCCGGCAGGACCGGCAAGTACCAGCTCCATCAGGAGAACGGCGTGCAGTGGTCCGGCGGCCCCAACTTCATGGAGCGCATGGTCGAGGGCGGCAAGGCCGTGGCCGATCACTTCGGGCAGAAGATCACCTACGTGAACGTGCTCAGAAACATGTCCGTGAGCTGCGACTGCGAGGGCACGGCCGCCCAGCCCGTGCGCCTGCCCGATCTGGGCATCCTGGCCTCCACGGACATCCTGGCCGTCGATCAGGCCTCGGTGGACATGATCTACGCCCTGCCCGAGGAGACGCGCGCCCACATGGTCGAGCGCATAGAGTCCCGCTCCGGCCTGCGCCAGCTCTCCTACATGAAGGAGCTCGGCATGGGCTCCGACAAGTACGAGCTGGTCACCGTCTAGCCGGGAGCTCCTGTCACGCGAGCTGGTCGCCGTCCGGCCGTTCGGCCGGGACCCCGTTGCGGCAGTCTTCTTTCCGGCCCTCCGCCGCCCCTTTCGGGCGGCGGGGGGCCTTTTCGGTGCCGCGGACAGCCTGCGCCAGGCTCTTTCGGGCTGTCCGCCGCGGCTTCGCTGTCAGGAGCTCTTTCCGCCGGCCGCAATCCCTGCCAGCCGCAGCGCGTGCTCGGCCATGAACAGGGGGATGCGCAGCACATTGTTCTTGAGGCCCAGA
>JAUNSE010000046.1 GCA_030539415.1 Desulfovibrionaceae bacterium | reverse complement strand
CGAGATTGTCACCTACTGCCGCCGCATCGGCATCAGGCATCTCACTCTCTACGCCTTTTCCAGCGAGAACTGGAACAGGCCCGCGGCCGAAGTCAGCACCCTTTTCTCCCTGCTGGTTGAATTTCTCGGCCAGGAAATGCCGCGCATGCTCCGCGAGGGAATAGCCCTGAAGGTTTTCGGCGATGTGGGCGCGCTCCCGCTGGCGGCACGCACGGCCCTGAACATGGCCATCAGGAGCACGGCCAGAGGCAGGGACATGACTCTCAATCTGGCCCTCAACTACGGCGCCCGCGAGGAAATCGTGCGCGCCGCGCGGCAGTTTGCCGCGGCCGGGACCAGACCGGAAGACATCACCGAAGAGAGCTTCGCACAGGCCCTCTATTCCGCGGGACAGCCCGACCCTGACCTGGTCATCCGCACGAGCGGAGAGCAGCGGCTGAGCAATTTTCTCATGTTTCAATGCGCCTACGCCGAACTGTATTTCACATCAACGGCCTGGCCGGACTTCTCCCCCGCCTGCATGGAGGAGGCCCTCGCGGACTACGCGAAGCGCCAGCGCCGCTTCGGCAGGACACAGGAGCAGGTGGACGCCGAGAAGGACGCCCCCCAAGGAAGCTAAACAATGAGTGTCAATCACAAGGTGGACCTTACAAGGATCTGCACCGGTCTGGCGATGGTCGTGGTGCTGGTGGCTGCCCTCTATCTTCGCGGGCTGCCGCTTCTTTTTCTGATCATGCTGGTTTGCGCCATCGCCCTGTGGGAGTTCTTCTCCCTGTTCTGGGGACCGCACGGCCGCATCCCGGGCCGCTGCTGCGCCATCATTCTGGGCTGGGGCATGCTTGTCCTGACCTGGATGAACAGGCCGCAGGACGCCCTGGTCTTTCTCGGCGCCGGCTTCGTTCTGGCCGCCATATCCTTCCTCTTCCGCTGGCGCGTGGTTGAGGAGGCTTTCGAGCCGAGCGGCATCTTCATGGCCGCTCTGGCCTACATTCCGCTTCTTCTTCTGCCGGCGACGTATCTTTCCACGGTCAAGCTGGTCTTCATTCTGGCCGCGGTGTCCATTTCCGACACAAGCGCCTACTTTGTGGGCACGCGCTTCGGCAAGCACAAGCTGTGGCCGAGCGTGAGCCCCAACAAGAGTTCCGAGGGCGCGGTGGGCAGTCTGGTCGGCTGCGTCATCTTCTGCACCATTTACGGTGCCTGCCTCGGCAGCATCA
Organism: Desulfovibrionaceae bacterium; assembly: GCA_030539415.1. Lineage (GTDB taxonomy): Bacteria > Desulfobacterota > Desulfovibrionia > Desulfovibrionales > Desulfovibrionaceae > Desulfovibrio. Next base: position 9,136 of record JAUNSE010000046.1, on the reverse strand, counting down.
ACTTCCTGGCGTTCATCCCCCTGGCCATTGTCATCAACTTCTTCGCCCAGCTGGGCGACCTCTTCGAATCAGCACTGAAGCGCTCGGCCAAGGTCAAGGATTCCGGTCATCTGCTGCCCGGTCACGGCGGCATACTGGACCGCGCGGACAGCCTGCTGTTCGCCATGCCCGTCTTTGCCGTTGTGGACCAGTGGTTCCACTTCTTTTAAACCGCCGACATCCGCGGACAGACTGGGAGGCATGAGCTCATGGCTGTGCTCTGGCCCGGCCGGGAAGGGCCGGGAATACGCTATCTTTCCGCGCCGCCGCAGATGCGGTGGCAGCGGGCGAAAAAACGCTCTCTGGTCATACTGGGCGCCACCGGCAGCATAGGACGCAATGCCCTGGACGTGGTGGAGCGCAATCCCCAGGCCTTCGCGGTGGAAGGTCTGGCCTGCGCCCGCAGCGCCGGACGGCTTGCCGAGCAGGCCGCCCGCTTCAGACCCCGCTTTCTTGCCGTGCTCGACCGCGAAACGGGCGAGAAGCTGGCCGGGCTGCTGCCTCCGGGCTACGATCCCGAGATACTGACCGGCCCCGAGGGGTACAGCCGGCTCGCCGGCGGGACCGATGCGGAGACGGTTCTTTCGGCTCAGGCAGGCTCCGCCGGACTGCGCGGCACGCTGGCCGCGGTTCTGGCCGGCAAGGTCGTCTGCCTGGCCAACAAGGAGTCTCTGGTGCTCGCCGGGGATCTCGTGCGCCATCTGTGCTCTGTCACCGGCGCCAGCATTCTTCCCGTCGATTCCGAGCACTTCGCTCTCTTCGACTGCCTCTCCGGACGCGGCGAGGACGCCGACACGCTGGTGCTCACCGCTTCCGGCGGCCCTTTCAGAGGCAGGACTCTTGCCGAGCTCGAAGATGTCACGCCGGCCCAGGCCCTGAAGCATCCGAACTGGAACATGGGCGCCAAGATCACCATCGATTCGGCCACCCTCATGAACAAGGCCCTGGAGTTCATCGAGGCCTGCCAGCTCTACGGTGTGGAGCCCGACCACGTTGAAGTGCTCATCCACCCCCAGTCCATCATCCATTCCCTCGTCATCTTCAAGGACGGCAGCCAGCTTGCGCAGCTGGCCGTGCCGGACATGCGCCTGCCCATAGGCAGCTGCCTCATGTGGCCGCGCGTGGAGCGCCCCCTGGTGGCGCCGCTCTCGCTGGCCAGGGCCGGCAGCCTGACCTTCGAGGAGGTGGACAGCTCGGTCTTCCCGTCCATCGAGCTGGCCCGCAAGGCCATGCGGGTGCGCGGAGGCATGAGCGTCGTGCTCAATGCCGCCGACGAGACCGCCGTGGAACTCTTTCTGGCCGGCAGATGCGGCTTCGCCGACATCGGGCGCTCAGTGGCCCGGGCCATGGAGAACCATCTCTGCGGTCTGCGCGCCTCCGGTTCGGCCGCGGCCGAACCCTTCTGCCTCCCGGACGCCATGCGCGGCCTGGCCGGCGACGAGCTTGAAAAGGCCTGCTGGGAGCGCGTCGATGCCATCGAGGAGCTGACCGCAAGGACGGCGGCCTTTGTCAAACAAAATACTGCATGCGGAGGAGACCGCAAGTGTTGACCATTATAGCTGTCGTAGTCGTTTTCGGCGGCCTCATCTTTTTCCATGAACTCGGACATTTCGCTGTCGCCCGTGCCCTGGGCATGGGCGTTTCCACCTTCTCGCTGGGCTTCGGCCCCAAGATTCTGAAGAAGAGGCGCGGCAAGACCGAATACGCCCTCTCCCTCATCCCGCTGGGCGGCTATGTGGCTCTGGTCGGCGAAACCGACGAGGCCGACATCCCCGAAGGGTTCACGAAGGAGGAGTCCTTTGCCCTGCGCCCCGCGTGGCAGCGCCTTCTTGTCGTTCTGGCCGGCCCCGCGGCCAACATGCTTCTGGCCGTCATCCTGTGCATCATGCTGGCCATGGGCTGGGGCGTCAGCACCATGCTGGCCAACGTGGGCGAAGTCTCGCCCGACAGTCCCGCAGCCAGAGCCGGCATCCTGAAGGGCGACACCGTGGTCTCCATCAACGGCGAGGCCATAGACTCCTGGTCGCAGATGTCCGACCGCATCACTTCGAGCGGCGGCAGCCCCCTGCTCATGGAAATCGAGCGCAGGGACGACAGGGGAGGCATCAGCGTCCTTGAGTTCACCGTCGAGCCCGAGCGCAGCGAGCGCAAGACCATCTTCGGCGAGACAGAGACGGCCTGGCTCATAGGCGTGCGCTCCTCCGGCGCGTATGTGACCCGCGAGCTCGGCATGGCCGGCTCCATCAGGGCCGGCTGGAATCAGTGCATGGACATGATCAGCCTCACCTGGCAGGGCTTTGTGAAGCTTGTCCAGCGCGTCGTGCCCGCCGACCAGGTGGGCGGGCCGATCATGATCGCCCAGGTCATCAGCGAGCAGGCCTCCGCCGACCTGGCCGGGCTGCTCGGTCTGGCTGCGCTCATCAGCGTCAACCTCGGCATACTGAACCTGCTGCCCGTGCCCGTGCTGGACGGCGGCACGGCGGTCTTCTGCCTGTGGGAAATGATCTTCCGCCGTCCCCTCAACCAGAAGGTGCAGGCCTATTCGCTGCGCGTGGGCGTGGCCCTGCTGGTCTGCCTCATGCTCTTTGCCACCTTCAACGACGTGATGCGTCTGCTGCGGGGCTAGGCTGTGCGCAAAAGCTATTCCACCGGCCTCGAGCTCGTTCTCTGCGCCTGCGAGAAGGAGCTCCTCATCGTCCTGACAGACGACGAGGAGCTGATCTGCGCCAACGTGTGGGCCCTGCAGGACAGAGCCACGGAGCTTCTGGCGCCTTCCCTGAAGCAGATGTTCGCGCTTGCCGGACGCTCCATTGCCGATGTGCGCCGCATAGGCTGCGTCCGCGGCCCGGGCTCGTTCACCGGCACGCGTCTGGTGCTGGCCACGGCCGCGGCTCTGCGCAGGACAACGCGCGCCCAGCTGGGCGCTCTGGACTATCTTCAGGCGCTGGCAACCACGCTGGCCATGCGCGAGCAGCTGCTGTACGGACGCAGGCTCTGGATACTGACGCATGCACGCAGGGACCTTGTGCACGCTGCTCTGTATCAGTGCTACGGCCCCGTCATCCCCTGCTATGCGGTGCAGGAGGTGCGTCTCATGAGCCATGCGGAAGCCGTCGCCGCGGTGACGGCCACGGCGGAGGCGGAGCCGCATCCTGTCTATGCCGCCGGCAGCGCCCTTCTCCGCGCCCCCGGCCTGACCGCCGAACTCGAAGCCAGGGGAGGCGGCCGCGTGCTGACAAGGCTGCTGCCCTGTCCTTCCATAGATGCCCTGCGGCTACTTGGACGGCATGGCGATTATTTCCCGCGGGATGTGGAACCCCTCTATATCCGGCCGTGCGATGCGGTGGAGAATCTCCCGTCTCTCTCCGAGCGGATGGGACGCGATGCGGGGGAATCCGTCCGGGAGCTGGACAGACTGCTCGCCCGCGAGCCTGTTGAAGGCACCGGACTGGAAAGCTGAGCCCCCGAACACCGCTGATCCGCGCACCGGCACGACGTGTGTATGCATGTGTATACATACTGCACATGCTTCCGGCTGCGGCATCCGCCTGCGTGTCATGGACACGCGTGAATCCCGCGCTGCCGGACCGAGACGCGAACGGGCGCCGATACGCAATCCTTTCAGAAAATGACAGGCCTCACGCCCTGCAGGGGCGCGAGGCCTGTCTGTTTTTCATCTGCCGTCCATGCGGAATGGAGCGGCCTGTCTGACACAGTCAGTGAGGACGAATGCTAGTTCCGGCTTTCGGGCGTCTGACTGCGCATCTTTATCAGCGAGGCCGCAATGCCCACGGCAAGGACGCCCAGCACGATAACCAGCGAGGCATTGGGAGAAATGTCGAAGCCAATGCCGAAGATATGGTTGACTCCGGAAAGCAGCAGCTTGAAGGTGATGAAAAAGAGCAGAACTATAACAGCCTTTTCCAGATACAGCAGCTTGCCGCTCAGCGATTCAAGCACAAAATAGAGGCTGCGGAGACCGAGAATGGCGAAAATCATGGCCGAATAAATGATGAGCGGCTCGCGGCTCACGGCAATGACCGCCGGAACGGAGTCGAAGGCGAACATCACGTCGCTGACCTCGATCACGGCCAGACAGAGGAAGAGCGGCGTGGCCGCGTAGGCGCATCTGCGTCCCAGTCCCTCGATGGGCACGCCGTCTCTTTCGGACTCCGCCAGCGCCTGGCTGCGGTGCAGGAAGAAGTTGTGTCCGGCCAGTCTGGGCCAGACAGGGAAGAAGCGGCGAACCAGGCGGAAGGCCACATGATTCGAATAGTCCTTGATCTCCTCGTCCTCATCGCGCTTCTTCAGCATCATGACGGCCGTGTAGCCCACGATGGCGGCGAAGACCAGCTCCATGTACGGCCCGAAGGACAGCAGTTCCGTGCCGATGGCCACAAAGATGCCGCGGAACACAATGGCGCCGAGCACGCCCCAGTAAAGAACGCGGTGGCGGTACTGTCCCGGGACGGCAAACCAGGAGAAGATGGCCATCATGACAAAAAGATTGTCCACGGACAGCACTTTCTCGAGCGCATAGCCGGTGAAGAAGAGACTGGCCATTTCAGGACTGTGATGAATGTAGAGATAGATGCCGAAGGCAACGGACAGAGCCACCCAGAAGAGCGACCAGAGACAGGCGCTCCTGAGGGTCGTGGCCTCCTCCTTTCTGTGGGCATACAGATCCAGAAAGAGCGAAAAGGCGACAACAGCGACAAAAATAATGACAGTTTCTACTGGGAATCCGATGTGCTCCATAATAGTGCGCTTCTCCAGGCCGGATGGGATGGAAACGGCAGGCTCTGCCGAAGACAGGGGGACCGCGGTCGTGCCGTCCGCCACTCTGCCGCCTGCGGCAGCCCGTGCGGACGCGCGGACAAAAACTGATGGCGGACCGGATGACGATGCCGAGAAGTTGCGGACGGCTGCGGCAGCCGGGCGGCAGGTGAGCCGGATCCGCGTTCTCGTGAGCCGCCGAAATTATATGTGCCGCTTCTGCCGCGTCAAGCGGAGATTGTCAGAAATGCCAGGTAATGACGGAGAGACGCGGGACAGCTCTGGCTGTTCGCCTCGACTGCCTGCAGAAGGGCGAAGAGACGCCGCATGCGGGTATAAGTCGGCCCCCGTTCCTTGAGCAGAGGAGCGGGGGCCGACCGAGGAGGCTTGCAAGGAGGGTTGTTGGTTGGGAGAAAAAGGCTTGGGAGTGAAAGCCTGATGCAACTGGGCCAAGGATAGGGAGTAAGCAGGAAAAAGCTTCTGAACTGTATTGGGGAGATATGGCCGGTTGGGCGCCTGGGAGGAAGCGCCCAACCTTGACCGGTATAATGCAGATTGCATGCCAAATTGCCGCGCAAGCATGCGCCAACAGCTAATTGCCCGTACATAGCGCATCTTCCTGAGTGTTGAAATCATGTACAAATCCTTGTACATGGCCGATCTGCATACCAAGTGCACAATCGTCGGAAAAAAGTGTCTCTTTTCTGAACACAGTCCGGCAGACAGGCCTGATGCCGTCAGCCAGTGCCGTAACAATTTTTTTTCACTAATTTCAGCATATTGACAAAATAGCGCTATTTTGGCACACAGTATGCTTGATTTTTGTCGGGCAGACCGCGCACTGTCGGTCCCGGGTCGGCCGTCCCAGTCGGGCGCGCCATCACGCCATGCCGAACGAAGACAGGCCAGCCATCATCGGGACGCAGAGCCCTGCCCGCCATCAGCAAGCATCCGGAGCCCCTTTCGGAACAGAAGGGGAGTTCCCGAACGGAGACAAAGGACACAAGCCATATGGCAGTCAGACAAATCAGAGACAGCATCCTCAATCAGACCTCACAGAGCATTTCCGCAGTTGCCGACCGCCTGATTCAGCCCCTCGCCAGGGCCTGCGCCAATATTTTCGACGCCCCGCTGGGCATGCCGGCCAAGCCGGCGCCGGTGTGGGCTTCGGCAGAGGAGCGCCGCCCCGCCCCCGCCGTCTGCCGCATCGAGAGATTCTAGGCAGGGCGGAAGCCGGCTGACAGGGTCGGCATCCAGCTTTGGCAGATGTTCCGCCTGCGGGCCGAACACCATCCTGCCGCCACCGCACGGCTTACCAAGCCGGCCGGCCTCTTGCGCCGACCGGCTTTTCTGCTGTCCGCGAAACCCCGGAAGACTGCGCCCGACCGCGAGGGAGCGGCTGGACAATGCGGCACAGACCTGACAAAACTACATCCGGTCATATATCTGCATCATCACTCGGAACATAATATTCAGCAGCTGACATCAATTACCGGTCAACGCGTCAAGGAGTCATTCGAGATATGAATCAGGAACTGAATCAGGCCTTCATGCTAATCAGAGAGCAGTCCATGGACGAGGTGGGCGGCATCGCCCGACTCTACATTCACAGCGACACAGGAGCGCAGGTGCTCTCCGTCTGCAACAGCGACGAGAACAAGGTCTTCGGCGTGACCTTCCGCACGCCTTCAAAAAACGCCACCGGCATAGCGCACATTCTCGAGCACTCCACTCTGTGCGGCTCGGCCAGATATCCCGTCAAGGAACCGTTCCTCGTGCTCATGCAGGGCTCTCTGCAGAGTTTCCTCAATGCCTTCACCTTCCCGGACAAGACCTGCTATCCCGTGGCCAGCGCCAACCTGCAGGACTTTTACAACCTTGTTGACGTGTACATCGACGCGGTCTTCCATCCCATCATCTCGGAAAACATCTTCCGCCAGGAAGGCTGGCATATCGAGGCCGACGAACCCGACGGCCGCTGGCAGTACAAGGGCGTTGTCTTCAACGAAATGAAGGGCGTCTACTCCTCGCCGGACTCCCGCCTGGCCGAGGAATGCCAGCACGCCATATTCCCCGGCACCATCTACAGCAAGGATTCCGGCGGCGACCCCGCCGAGATTCCCGGTCTGACCTACGAGCAGTTCCGCAGCTTCCACAGCAGCTTCTACCATCCCTCCAATGCCCGCTTCTTCTTCTGGGGCGACGACCCGGAAGAGGAGCGCCTCAACATCGTGGCCAGAGCCATCGAAGGCAGGACCCAGTGCTTCAGCGACTCGTATGTGGACATGCAGCCGCCCTTCACCGCTCCCACGCGCACGGTCATGCCCTACGCGGCCGAACCGGGCTCCAAGTGCCTCTTTGCCATAAACTGGCTGACTGGAGCGCGCAGCGACCTCGAGCAGACCATGATCCTGGAGATGCTGGAGCACATTCTGGAAGGCATGCCCGGCTCTCCCCTGCGCCGCGCGCTCATCTCCTCCGGACTCGGCGAGGACATGGCCGGCGTGGGGCTCGAGACGGACCTCGTGCAGACCTACTATTCCACCGGCCTCAAGGGCATCGACGAAAAGGACATCCCCGCGGCCGAGGAACTCATCCAGTCCACCCTGAAGGATCTGGCAGACGGCGGCATCGCTCCGTCCCTTGTCGAGGCTGCCGTCAACACGATTGAATTCTCCTACCGCGAATACAACTTCGGCCGCTTCCCCCGCGGCCTTGTGGCCATGCTCCAGGCTCTTGCCACCTGGCTCTATGACGGAGACCCGCTGGCATCCATGGCCTGGGAGAAGCCTCTGAACGACATCAAGGCGCGTCTCGCCGCCGGAGAGAAGGTGTTCGAAAACGCCCTGCGCGAGCTCTTCCTGGACAATCCCTCCCGCGCCACGGTCATCCTGACTCCGGACACGGGCCTTGCCGCGAAAACCGAGGCCGAGGAGCAGGCGCGCCTGGACGACATTCAGGCAAAGAGCTCTCCCGAGGAGCGCAGGGCAGTCTGCGAAATCTGCGCCGAACTGCAGAAGGCGCAGTCCACGCCCGACAGCCCCGAAGCGCTGGCCACGATTCCCAACCTCGGCATAGCCGACATGCCCGCGGAGAACCGCATCACGCCCCGCTCGGTCAGCGAGGGCGAGAAGGTTTCCCTGGTCTCGAGCGAGCTTGAAACCCGCGGCATTGCCTACATGAGCGTGCATGTTCCCATGCCGCAGCTGCCCGCGCGCCTTCTGCCTGCTCTGAACCTGTTCATGCGCAGCATCCGTGAGTTCGGAACGGCCAGGCACGACTACACAGAGCTCGGCGCCCTCATTGACGCGAAGACCGGCGGCCTTTCCGCCTCCACATCCATGGTTGTCGGCGCCGACGAAAAGCTCCGCTGCTATCTCAAGTTCAGCGGCAAGACCGTCTCCGAGCGCATCCCGGACTTCTTCTCCATCGTCGAGGAGATGCTCCTCGAACCTGTCACGGACAGGGAGCTGATGGTCAGACGCCTCAGGGAGATGCTCCTTGAAGACAAGGCACGCCTGGAGCAGGGCCTGCTCTCCTCAGGCAATGCCTCGGCGTCTCTGCGCGTGCGCTCGCACTTCACCACGGATGCCGCCATGGCCGAAATCACCTCCGGCATCCGCTATCTGGACTATGTGCGCCGCAATCTGGACAACTGGGACGAGGCTCAGGCTCAGATGCTCGAGGACCTGGCCGAGCTCAGGCGCCTCCTCGTGGCCGGCAGGCCCGCCGTGCTTGGCTGCATCGGCTCCGGCGCGGACATCGAGCGGACTTTCGCCTGCGGCAGCGCCCTGCTCGGCCGTCTGCCGGCCGCGGCTCCGGCTGCCGGACTCCAGATCTTCCCGCTGGCAGACCCCTGCCGCGGAGAGGTTTTCACCACGCCGAGCCAGGTCAACTACGTGGCAAAGGGGTGCAACCTCTATCAGCTGGGATACCGCTACAGCGGCTCTGCCAGCGTCATCCTGCGCCATGTCAGCCGCAGCTACCTGTGGGAGACCGTGCGCGTGCTCGGCGGCGCCTACGGCGCGGGATGCTCCCTTGCCCGCACCACCGGCAATTATGTCTGCACAAGCTACCGCGACCCCAATGTGGAATCCACTGTTGCCGCCTTTGACGGCATTGCCGGCTTCCTCGAGAAGACAGCGCTCTCCGGAGCAGATCTCGAAAGGGCCGTGGTCGGCGCCATCGGCGACATGGATGCCTACATGCTGCCCGATGCCCGCGGCAGTCTCGCGCTGAACCGGTGGCTTGCCGGCATCACCGACGAGCACATGCAGCAGATCCGCGAGGAGGTCCTCGCCACGACAGCCGCGGACTTCCG
>JAUNSE010000533.1 GCA_030539415.1 Desulfovibrionaceae bacterium | reverse complement strand
ATCCCTTCAGAGAAAAGCTGCCGCCCGTTTTTCCGGGCGAGGCCTACGAGGCCGTGACCGGCAATGATCTGCGCGACCGGGAGGTGTATCATGCCTAGAACAGTGCACACCATAGAAAGCGACCTGCTCGTCATCGGCTGCGGCTCCGGCGGCATGTGGGCCGCGTACCGCTTTGCCGAGCTCATGCCGGAAAAGAAGGTGGTCATCGTGGACAAGGGCCCCAAGGACTGGGGCGGTCTCATGACCATGGCCGGCGGCGACTTCGACGCCGTGCTGCCGGGCGACAATGTCGACGACTGGGTGCAGGACCTTGTCTACTACTTTGACGGCCTGTGCGACCAGGCGCAGATCGAGGAGATTCTGCGCCGCTCCGGCGACCGCCTGATGGATTACGAGCGCCTGGGCTTCGAGGTCTTCCGCAAGGAGGACGGCACGCGCAAGGCCATCCCCCAGCGCGGCCTGCCCCATGTGAAGCTCTACCCGGCCAAGCTGGTGGGCCGCGGCGGCGAGGACATGGTCAAGATTTTGATGCGCGAGCTCAAGAAGAAGGGCGTGCAGCGTCTGGGCCGCATTCTGATTACGGACCTCGTCAAGAACAATGACCGCGTCTGCGGCGCCGTGGGCTTCGACACCATCGATGGCGACTTCTACGTCTTCAAGGCGCAGGCCGTCATAGCGGCCACTGGCATGGGCGGCTGGAAGACCAGCTACGGCAAGAACACGCCCACGGGCGAGGGCATGGAACTGGTCTACAAGGCCGGCGCCCAGATGAAAGATTTCGAGTTTTCAAGGGTTTGGAACATGCCGCGCTACTTTGGCTGGGAGGGGCAGACCAAGCTCATCCCCCTGGGCGCGCGCTTTGTGAACGCGAAAGGCGAGTCCTTCATGCAGCGCTATTCCTCCACGCTCGGCATGAATACGGATCCGCACTATATCACAATAGCCATGTCTCTTGAGTGCCGCGCGGGCCGCGGCCCCATTTACTTTGACATCAGCCATATCGATCCGGCCAATCTGATCCTGCTCAAGCCGCAGACCGGCTGGCAGATCATGAATTACGAGAAGCTCAAGAATCTGGGAATGGATCTTTTCCGCGATAATACGGAATGGTTGCCTCAAATGACGGTCAGTTACGGCGGCATGAATGCCGATCTGCATGGCCGGACCAACGTTCCGGGACTGTTTGCGGCCGGCACAGCCAGGAGCACCGAACCCGGCGTGTATGCCGGCGGCTTTGCGCTCATGTCTACTTCTGTCACAGGCCATCTTGCCGGCGAGGGCGCCGCCGAATTCCTGCAGGGCACGGACAGCGTGGCCTTCCCGCTGAGCGAGATCGAACTCGATGCCATGCAGGACGAGATCTTCGCTCCTCTGGGCGGCGAGGGCATCACGCCGCGCGAAGTGACGCAGCAGATCCAGACCGCGGTCTTCCCGTACGATGTGTCCATCGTCAAGTCCGAGCAGAGCCTCACCCGCGCCCTGAAGGAAATCGAGCGCATCAGGGACGAGGAACTGCCGCGCATGGCCGCCGAAGACACGCACTATCTCCTGAAGCTCCGGGAGGTGCGGGGCATGTGCCTGGTGTCGGAATTCTATCTGCGCGCCTCTCTGGAGCGCTGTGAGACCCGTGCCGGCCATTACCGCGAGGACTATCCCACCCGCGGCGAGGACCTGTACTGGCTGCTCATCGGCCGCAGGGAGGACGGCGGCATGGGCTTCACGAAGAAGCGCGTGCCTCTGGAAACCTACAAGCATCCTGTCACAAAGTACTATCAGGACAACTTCGACTTCTCCGAAGCTGCCGTGAACAAGGCGCTGTAAGAAATTATCCGCCGGACTTTCATCGGTGGATCCTGGGCGCCCGCACAGGCATGGGGCCTGTGC
>JAUNSE010000532.1 GCA_030539415.1 Desulfovibrionaceae bacterium | reverse complement strand
AGGAGCCGAGGCGGACACCCAGACTGAGAACGGCGAGACCCCGCTTCTCGCATCTATAAAAAACGGTGCGAACAGTCTTGCAGCCTTCCTGCTCGAAAAGGGCGAAGATGCGGCCCTGTCCTCGGAAAAGACCGGCGGGGTCGCCCTTCTGGCCGCCGCGGAAAGGGGCTGGACCGCCATTGCCTCGACCCTGCTGAGCCTGGGGGCAGACGCAAACGCCAGAGACGAGGATCACGAAACGGCTCTGCACCTCGCCGCGGAAGGCGGCCACATCGAGACTGTCAGAGTGCTGCTGGACCGCGGAGCGGACGCGAACGCAAAAAACGTTGATGCGGAGACGCCTCTCCACCTGGCTGCGGAAGGCGGTCACACGGAGGCGGTCAGACTCCTGCTGGACCACGGAGCGGAGGTGAACGCTGCAAAAAGGGACGGCTTTGCATTCTCCCCGGTTCTGCTCCCCTGGTTCCCGGCGAAAGGAGAAAATCACAACGGCGAGACTGCCCTGCACCTGGCCGCAGAAGGCGGTCATACGGAGATTGTCAGGCTCCTGCTGGACCGGGGCGCCGCGATCGATGCCGCAACCCCAAGCGGCCGAACGGCCCTGCACAAGGCCGTCGAGAATGGGCGCACGAAAACGGTCGATCTCCTGCTGGAGCGGGGATGCGACGCCTTCGCACGCACCGAACAGGGCTGGACGGCCCTGATGCTGGCCGCGGAAGAGGGGCACACGGAGATTGTCGTCAGACTGCTGCGCGCGGCCACCGGGTCGGGAAGTTCCGAGGTTCTTGAGCTCCTGGGGGCGGCAAATGCCCTGCTCGTCGCGGCCCAGAACGGCCATGCCGGGGCAGTGAGCGCGCTGCTGGCTGCAGGCGTTTCGGCGGACAGCGCCGATGCGGAAACCGGCATGACGGCCCTGCTGATTGCCGCCCGCAACGGGCACGCCGAGGTGATCTGTGCCCTGCTGCAGGCAGCCGGCGCCACCGAGGACTGCGGGCCAGCACTGCTCCTGGCCGCGAGACACGGGCATCCCGAGGCCGCGGATGCGCTGCTCGAAGGGGGCGCGGACTGCAACCTTGCGGACGGCGAAGGCGAGACGGCCCTCAGTCAGGCCGTGCGCGGCGGTCAGCCACTGGTTGCCCTGCGGCTCATCGAGGCCGGGGCGGACGTCAATGCTCCGGCGAAGCACGGCCTGACCCCGCTCATGCTTGCCGCACGCAAGGGGCGCACTGACCTTGTGCGACTGCTGCTGGATGTCGGGGCCGACCCGACGCGTACCGACGGCGGTTTCGGAAACACGGCCCTGCATCTGGCCGCGCGCCAGGGCCACACCGCGGCAGTGCGCCTGCTGCTGGACCATGGCGCCGACCCGGAGGCAAAAAACAGCCGCGGCGAGACCGCCCACGCGATGGCCAGCCGCAACAGTCACTTGGCCACAGTCAGAGTGCTGGAGAGCGCAAGCCGCGGCGGCCAGCCCGGCTCGGCCTGCTCCGACGCCGAGGCCCTGACTCTCGCGATGAGAAGCGGCAAGCCCTCGTCTGTCACGGACCTGCTGGAGGGCGGGGCAGACATTGACGACCGGGACAGTAATGGCCGGACTGCCCTGATGGCGGCCGTGATGGAGGGGCGGCGCGACATGGTTCAGCTGCTGCTTCAGAACGAGGCGGACACGGACATACGCGACTGCGACGGGCAGACGGCCCTGATGGCCGCAGTGCGCCTGGGGGACTTCGAGTCCTTCCGCCTGCTCCTCGAGGCCGGAGCCGAAGCCAATACACGAGACATGGACGGCAGCACCGCCCTCATGGCAGCGGCCTGGCAGGGGCACACAAAGATGGTGCAGATGCTGCTTGAGGCCGGCGCCGACGCGGACGCGCGCAACTGTCTG
>JAUNSE010000531.1 GCA_030539415.1 Desulfovibrionaceae bacterium | reverse complement strand
AGACCAAGAAGCGTAGATGTTTACTTTGTGTTACTATGCAGATATTGTTTAAAATTGAAGGTATTAATAATAAAAAAATCAATTCTGTTTAAATATTGTATTGCTATTCTGAATTTAATGTTTTGGTGATAAAATTAGGCAAACAAACAAGCGAAACGTGCCTCCAAAAGCAGTGCCGGAAAACGTACTCTCTCCTTATCCGCACACGTCCCTCAAGGAGGCTATTATGAAGAGTATCCATCACCTGTTCCTCGCCGGCCTGCTGCTCCTGGGCCTCGGCGCCACCACATCTGCTCCCGTCTCCGCCGCCGAAGCACCCAAAAAGCCCGCTCCGACCATGACGGAAATCACTTCACGCGACTTCAAGACCTTCTCCGTCAGGGAGGGCGTCAGGCTCTACAGGGCCAGCTTCAGCAACCAGTACGGCATGGAGATTGTGGGCTACATGTTCATGCCCGCAAACCTTGAAGGGAAGGGCAGGGCCATTGTCATCGGCCATCCCATGGGCGCCTCCAAGGAGCAGGCCTCCTGCGTCTATGCCTCCGAGCTCGCCAGCCGCGGCTTTGTCGCCCTGGCCGTGGACCAGATCTTCTGGGGCGAGAGCGGCGGCATTCCGAGGCACGGTATAGCTCCCGACCTCTATGCCGAGACCTTCTGCGCGGCCGTGGACTTCCTGGGGACCCGTCCCTTTGTGGACAGGGAGAAGATCGGCATTCTGGGCATCTGCGGCAGCGGCAGCTTTGTCATCAGCGCAGCCAAGATCGACCCGCGCATGAAGGCCGTGGCCACAGTCTCCATGTACAATATCGGCGAGATGCGCCGCTCGGGCATCAGGGGCTCCGTCAGCCTCGAGCAGAGGAAGAAGGTCATTGCCGAGGCCGCGGAGCAGCGCTACGCCAACTTCCTGGGCGATCCCCAGGTCTTCACCGGCGGCGCTCCCTTCAAGGTGGACGAAAACTCCCCCGCCACCCGCAAGGCCTCCCACGCCTTCTATCACGGCCGCGGCGAGTTCGTGCCCGCAGGCGAGCCCTTCGAGATCAACACCCGCTCCGACAAGGCCAGCAACGCCGCCTTCATGAACTTCTACCCCTTCAATGACATAGAGACCATCTCGCCCCGTCCCATGCTCTTCATCATGGGCGAGAAGGCCCACTCCCGTCCCTTCACCGAAGACGCCTACGCCAGGGCCGCAGAACCCAAGGAGCTGGTCGTGGTGAAGGACGCCGGCCATTTCGACCTCTATGACCGCACCGAGCTCATTCCCTTCGACAGGCTGGAGCGCTTCTTTGCGGACAGCCTGAAGTAGCGTCAGCGTATCCTTGGACAGGCGCTGCCTGCCCCCGAGCCGCTCTCTCCCGTACCGGGGCAGGGCGGCTCTTTCTCAGTCCTGCGTCAGGAGGTTCCTGCGGGGCCCTGCGCTGTGTCCCGGCAGCCTGACCTGCATTATCGCTGCCTGTGCGACAGGCCGTGCGCCCGACCGAATGTCTGGCCGAGCGTCTGGCCGTGCTTCCGGCCCTCGCCCCTGGGCCGCATGCCCCGCCTGACCGCCTGCCCCGGCGCTGGTGCGCCCTCTTGCCGCGGGTCTCTATCCCTGCCGCGTGCCTGGCTCATTGCCCCGCCAGGCGCCTCCTGTGCGTCCTGGCAGCCTGTCCCGCGCGGTGCCTCTGCCTTGCGCCTGACTCTGCGCCCTGTCTCACGCCTGACGGTGCTCTCTGGCGCCGGCGAGGCCTGGCCCATGTGTCTGCCGCTCTCCCTGGAGCGTGCCTGCCGCACGTCCCTGCAACGCCTCTGGCCCGCGTCTGGCGTGCTTCCAAAGCGCATGCCTGCCGCGCGCCTGACCCTCATTGAGGCACCACACCCTGTCCGGCCACAAGGCGGCTCCCAGG
>JAUNSE010000530.1 GCA_030539415.1 Desulfovibrionaceae bacterium | reverse complement strand
AAGCCGGCCTCGGCCTGGGAGAGCTGCCCCTGAAAGATGCCGCGCACAAGGCGCGCGCCCGTCTCGCCGTCCATGGCGCCCTCGTCGACCATGAGGCCCATGCGGCGGAAGCGGATGGAGGCGTAGGGGCCCATGCAGGTGATGTGTATGTCCGTGGCCTTCTTCTCCACGGCGCGGGCGACGAGGGCGCGGGTCGCCTCCTCCACCCAGGTCTGGGCGTCCCGGCCGGCGCAGCCCGTCACCTCGATGCCGTCCTGCAGCACGGCGTGCAGGCCGAAGCGCTGCTCGAAGGCCGCGGGCACATGCCAGGCGCAGGAGAGGACCATGCCCTGCCGCTCGGCCTTTGCCAGCATGAGATCCAGCTCGGGGCTGCCGCGCAGCTCGGCCGAGCAGTGCAGCACGGAGCCCTCGAGGCGCACGCGGGCCGCAATGGCCGCGGGCACGGCCAGTCTGGGGGCCGGGGTGCCGGAAGGGGCGGCCTGAGCGAGTGTCCGGCCGGTGGGCTCGGCGGCGGCCCCGGCGGCTGTGCCGGCTGCCTGGCCGGCAGTCTGGCCGGAAGCCAGACCATCTGACTGCCCTGCGGCAGAGGCGCCGGTGGAGGCATGGGACGCTATGGACGATCTGTCGGCAGGGCTGTCCGGAATGTGCCCGGAGGCAGCGGCCGTGAGACTGTCCGGCATGGCCGGCATGCCCTCAATGTCAATCTCGGGCATGGCCAAAGCGGCTTGGCGGGGCTCATCGGACTGAAAAGACAGAACGGAATGGCCGGTCTCGTCGGCCTGCAGGGGCTGGCCGGCCTGAAGGGCCTCATCGGACCGGCGGATCTCGTCGGAGCGGCGGGCCTGATTGGTGCGGGCCCGATCGGACGGATGAAGCCTCGCCCGGCACAGGGCGGCGAGGGGGTGAAGCAGATCGGCTAGCGCCATGGCAGCTCCCTCCCGGCAACGCGCACGCCGGACTGCGTCACGCGCTCCACAGTGCCCGCGCCAGGCAGGACGCTCCCCTCGCGCACAATGTGCAGGCCCATATGGCCGCGGACGACGGCCTCGAGGGCCTTGCCGTGTCCGCGCACGGCCACCACCCGCCAGCCGGGGTCGGCCGGGGAGGAAGTCTCGCCGGAACTGCCCCCGCGCCCGTCGAGCAGGGCCTGCAGGCGGGCCAGCAGGGCATCCTGAGCCGCCCTGTCGGCAGGCTCGGCGCCCCCGGCCGCTCGGGCCCTGCGGCCGGCGGCAGTCTCGGCATCCCGGGCCCCCTGCTGCAGACGCTGTTCCAGCTCCTGCACGCGCACCTGCGTCTCCCTGAGGGTGAGGGCGGCCTTTGCGGCCTCGGTGCCGGCCCTGAGCCTTGTCACCTCGCCCAGGGTGCCGGAATAGACCGTGCCCGGAGCAAAGTCGGTGATGGGGGCAAGGGTGACGGCGTCCTCTCCGTGGTACGGTCTGACAGGCCTGCCTGCGGACAGGCTGACAGGTTCAATGGCGGTCCCGCTGGCGGGGGCACTGGCATTTTCAGCGGCGGACGCGGTCTTCATCGCGCCGTCCCTGCCGGAGAGGCCGGCACCCGAAGGCGTCCTGCCAGCAGACTTGTCCGCGGGCCTGTCCGCGGGCTTGAGGGCCGCGGGTACCTGACCGGCAGACTTGAGGTCCACGAGGCTCTGGCTTGCGGCCTTCTGGGCATCGGGGGCCTTCGCGGAAGGAGCATCGTCCTGCGCCCTGTCCATCGCCTTGTCGGCCGCAAAGAGGGCGGCCAGGGCGGAGACACTGCTCTCGGCAGCGGCGACGGGTTCGGCGGTGCCGGCTGCGGCGGCCTGGGAGGCGGCAGCGGTGCCGGTCACGCGTTCGGAGATGGGCTCGGAAGCCCTGGAGCCGGCCTCGGACGCGGGCTCGGGGCTG
>JAUNSE010000529.1 GCA_030539415.1 Desulfovibrionaceae bacterium | reverse complement strand
CGCTGTGCTGGAAAAGCTGCTGGATGCCTGCCTGGCCTCCGACTCGCTTGCGGAATTCACCGCCGTTCTGGAGAAAGAAGCGAAGGCTGGCGGAGCGCAGGACCAGCCGGCAGGCGCCTGAGCCGGAGCAGGGATACGCAAGGCAGCACCCACCGGCATTGAGCGAATTCGCGCAGCTCCTCTTTCGTCCCGCAGAAGGCCGTTTTCCCGTTCCTCCGGCACGTCAGGCCCGACTCTGGCGTGCCAGGAGAGCATTCGCGAAAGCATCACGCCGCAGAGCGGGACAGAATCCGCAGAGACAGGCACAGAAGGCCGGCCGCACTGTCTGCCGCATCCTGGACTGCCTCCCGTTCCGGCCTCATGATCCGGCTCCAGGGCCAAATCGGCGGCGCCGGTCCTGTCCGCCGTACGCCTTGCAGGGGGCTGCCCTGTCTGCCACGAAACGTGCGGCAGGCGGCAAGGCTCCCGGGCCTGTTTTGCCGGGGCAACTGTTCGGAATTTATAAATAGTTCGAACTACTGGAAATCATTTGCTTTCTTGCCCTGGGATGCTTTCCCTTCCGGTCCGCCGGCATCGGCTTTCCCGCGCCCTGCATCAACCGCCCGCGCCGTACCCGCCAGACCCGGCGCATCTGCTCTGTTCGGCGCTTCTGGCAGGCTCTTGCGGCCAGTGCCGCCGGCCGGCTCTGTTCCAACGCTCCTTCTGGACAAAGCTCCGCGCCTTCAGGTCCGCCGCCCCGCAGCTCCTCCCAGGCTTTTCCATGAGGATCCTCCACAGGTCTCATCCCTGCGCCTTCCCCCGGACTCCCCCCCTCCACGGCCTGGCCATGCCTTCCTGCGCCCCGGTTCTGAGAGATGTCACGCGTTGTCAGCAAAATGTGATTATCATGACAGTGCTAATGACGGTTTTTCCGGCAGGAAACATCCTTCGCAAAGCCCCTGCTTTGTCAATGATTCCAAACGTCTGGCCATGTCTTCCGGCCTCCCGGACAGAGAGTCCGGCCATGCCTTCCCCTCATGCCGCGGGAACAAAAAAACCGGCCGTCATGGCCGGTTTCAGGGGGCTCTTCCTGCTCCGCACTGCGGAGGGGGAGTCCGCAGAACCATTGTCCCCCGCATCCCGCGCAGGCACCGGCGGTGCCGGCTGCTCGGGAGCGGCCTTCGGATCCGCCGCCTCGGCGGCTTCGGTGGGCATGAGCGGGCCGGCTTCGGTCCCGCGCTGCGCGAGGATGACGGGCTCGTCCGCCACGGGCAGGTTCCGGCCGGAGGCTTGCGGACGCGGGGCTGTCACCTGGGCCGGGACCTCTCCGGCAGGGACGGCGGAAGTGTTCTGTGTGGCCATATCTGTACTCCTCAGGGAAGGGTGAAAGTTCGTCATAAATGGCGTGATGCCGGATGGTTGGCGCATGATTTGCAGGGACTGCGAAAAGCCTGCCGGAGCCCGCGCAAAGGCCCGCGAAGGCCCGGAACAGACCGGAGCAGGACCCGCCCGCGGACCCGGGGCGCCGGGAGACCAGGCGCCTGCAGGAAATGCGGGCAAAAGCGTACAGACGCTTTTTCCCTTTCATTACTATAACTGTTCCGTCATGGACAAGGGGTCGGACACTTCTCTCCGGCCGTTTCCATCATAACGACAGGCACGCCTGTCCTGCAGGGCTTCCTGTCATCAAGGGCAGTTGCGTCCGCCCGGGGCGCCTTCCGCCGCCACAACCGGTACAGCCGGAAAAATTTTCAAAAACAGGCCAACATCCTGTTCTGCAAGACTTTTATGCCGGCTGATTATGCTGCGCATCACATCCCAGCAAAACAAACTGGGGGCATGGATGGGGGCATGCCGTCCTGCAGATGACGACGGGCCGGGCGATGCCCCGGCAGCCCCCGGCGCTCCCGCC
>JAUNSE010000045.1 GCA_030539415.1 Desulfovibrionaceae bacterium | reverse complement strand
GTCACGTTGGCGGCCTTCACCATGGCATCGGCGGCCTCGATGGCGCCGACCAGTCCTCTTGTCTCAATCATGCCAAGTGCATCAAGTTTCATGGCTTTGTCTCCTCACAATGTATGTGGCCGCGCGTGCGGGCCGCAGCCCTTCGCGCGGTCATGCCGGCCTGGCCGGTCAGATGTTGTCTCTGATGGTTCTGAGCGCTTCCACGGTCTTCGCGCGGAGCTCTTCGGGATCTGTGACGCCGTAGCGGCTCTTCAGCATGGCGGCCACGGCGATGGACAGGCTTTCCAGGCTGTCGGCCATGGAAAGGCTGGTCCCTTCCTCGGGTCCCACGTAGAAGGTCCTGCCCGTGCCGCAGCAGCAGCCGGAGCGGCAGGAGCCGGCGGCCGGCTCGGGCGCGGCCGGAGCGGGCTGGGGCTCGGGACCGTAGACGACGCAGACATGGCGCTTCGAGAGCTCGTCCTTGGCGCCGGGGGTCAGCAGGCGGCCCTGGCAGACATAGAGCCTGCCGTCGGCCTTGCAGATGTAGGCGTCGAGATTGTCTGCGGTGATAAGTTCCTTTTTCATGCTTTCCTCACTCCGTGCGCGACCAGGATCCTACACGCGGCCCGCGCAGTTGAGCGCGATGCCCAGAGGCGTGACCAGGAAGGGGTTGGCGGGCTTGCAGACCTTCTTCCCCGTCTCCTTGGCGATGATCGCCTCCATGCCCTTCAGGCAGCAGGTGCCGCCGACAAGGAAGATCTCCTCGACGTCGCGGCCGCGGATGTGGCTGTTGATGATGGCGGCCATCTTCTCGACCACGGGCTTGACGACGGGCAGGATTTCCTTCTGGCGGGCCGGATCCTTCTTGATTTCCTCGGCCTCCTCGAAGCTGATGCCGTAGTTGCCTGCCAGCACCAGGGAGAGGTGGGTGCCGCCGGTGGGCTCGTCGGCCACATACACGACCTTGCCGTCGCGCAGGACCGAGAGGCCGGTGGTGCCGCCGCCGATGTCCACAATGACGCCGTTCTCCACATGGAGCACGGCATTGGCGGCCGTGGGTTCGTCCAGCACCGAGACCACCTCGAGCTCGGCGCTCTCCACCACATGGGAATGGGTGGCGCACTCGCGCTCGCCCGTGCCGGGCGGCACGGCGATGGCGGCCTTCTCGAGCTTGCGCCCGAGACGCTCCTCGAGCTGGGCGACCAGCCTGCGCACGATGCGGGTGGCGCCGGAGTAATCCACGACCAGTCCGTCGCGGACCACCTGGGCGAACTCCAGGGCGCAGGCCACCGGCATGCCCTCGGCATCGACCACAACCACCACGATGTACGCGGTGCCGAGGTCCACGCCGACATAGAGCGGCTCGCCGGGCGCGATGTTCGCGGGTTCGGCTATGCGGCTCTCGAGCTCGGCGATCAGGCTGTCAACGGCCTCAATGTCCATGCCTTCCTCCGCGGGCGACAATGACGCCCTCGGTGCCCTTCTTCCAGCCGCAGGCATTGCCCTCGTCGGCATCGATGTGCATGGCCAGGCGGAACTTGGGGCTCACGCGCACCAGCACGTCCTCGAAGACGGTCGGGCGCTCGGTGGAGAGGCGCACGCTGACCATGTCGCCGTCGGACACGCCGAAGCGGGCGGCGTCCTCGGGGGCCATGTGGATGTGGCGGGCGGCCACTATGACGCCCTCCTCAAGGCCGGTGATATTCTTGTCGGCCGTGAGGATCATGCCGGGAGTGCCGGCCACGTCGCCGGACTGGCGGACAGGGGCGTTGACACCCAGGGCGCGGGCATCGGTCTTGGAGAGCTCGATCTGCGAGCTGCCCCTGGAGGGACCGAGCACGGCCACATTGTCCATGACGCCCTTGGGACCGACCAGGCGCACGCGCTCCTTGCACAGGAACTGGCCGGGCTGGGACAGATCCCTGGCATGGGTCAGGGGGCCGCCGAACAGGGCGATGGCGTCCTTCTCGCTGAGATGGACATGGCGGGCGGACAGCTCCACCGGGATGGGGCCGTCTTCCACGGCGCCGGCACAGGCGCTGCCGGCACAGGCGTGTCCGGCGGAGCCGGCGGATTCGGCCCGCACCTCCTGCAGCACGCCGTTCAGAATCTCTGCCAGCGCCTTCTTGATGGCTTCTTCGTTCATCTTGTCTCCGCTGCGGAAGTCAGCGCTTCCGCCGTTTTGCGGCGGACCGGGACCAGGCGGTCCCGGCCCGGGACACGTTTGCTAGCCTTCCTTGTGGGGAAGAATGAGCTCGACTTCGGAATGGGGACGGGGAATGACGTGCACGCTGATGAGCTCGCCGACCTTCTGGGCAGCGGCGGAGCCGGCATCGGTGGCGGCCTTGACGGCACCCACGTCGCCGCGGACCATGACGGTCACCAGGCCGCCGCCGACCTGGACGCGGCCGATGAGGGTGACGTTGGCGGCCTTGACCATGGCATCGGCGGCTTCAACAGCGCCCACGAGGCCTCTGGTCTCAATCATTCCCAAAGCGTTGGTGGAAGTCATGTCGTTCTCCTTGATATGTTCCATCGGAATGCGCGGTCAGGCGCGCGCCTTTTTGCGCGCCCGGACGCTGTTTTACATAACCTTCTTCAGTTCGGCCACAATCATCTGCGTGATGGCGCTGATGTCGACCGTACCGGTGCCGCAGCAGCCGCTCTGGGCGGCGGGCTCGGCGTGGGCGGCCGGGGCCGCCTGATGGCAGCCGCACTGGGCGCTGCCGAGATCGTAGGCCACGCGGCGGATGTTCAGCAGGTTCATCGGGGTCACGTTGTCGGAGGTGGCGCTGCCGCCGACCGCACCGCACCCCAGAGTGAAGGACGGGAAGAGGCCCGTGGTGATGCCCACGCCGCCGTGGGTGGAGGGGGTGTTCACCAGGATGCGGGAGACGGGCTTCTTCAGGCCGAACTCGCGGATGACCTCCTCGTTGCGGGAGTGGATGGCCAGGGAGTGGCCGATGCCGCAGTTGTGCAGCAGGGCGAAGCACAGCTCGCAGGCCTGGCGCCAGTCATTGACCACGTAGAAGCCGAGCAGGGCGGTGAGCTTCTCCTTGGAGAAGGGATGCTTCGGGCCCACGCCGGGCTCGTCGGAGATGAGCAGGCGGGTGCCGGCGGGCACCTGGATGCCGGCGATCTTGGCGATGGTCTGGGCGTCGCGGCCCACGATGGCGGGGTTCATGGAGCCGTTGCCGCGCTCCATGACGCGCTTCACCTTTTCCAGGTTCTCGCCTTCCAGGAAGAAGCCGCCCTGGGCGATGAGCTCGCGCTTCACCTCGGCCGCGATGACGGTCTCGGTGACAATGGACTGCTCGGAGGCGCAGATGGTGCCGTTGTCAAAGGTCTTGGAGGTCATGATTTTGGTCACGGCGTCCTTGATGTCGGCGCTGCGCTCGATGTAGGCGGGCACGTTGCCGGCGCCGACGCCCAGGGCGGGCGTGCCGGAGCTGTAGGCCGCCTTGACCATGCCCGGGCCGCCGGTGGCCAGAATAAGGTCGGTGATTTTCATGAGCTCGCCGCTGCCCTCGATGGTGGGCACGCTGATGCTGCTCACGAGGTCGGTGCTGACGCCGCAGGCGTGCAGGGCCTCCTTGATGATCTCGACGGTGCGGCCGATGCACTTCGTCGCAGCCGGATGGGGCGTGAAGACGATGGCGTTGCCGGCCTTGAGGGCGATGAGGGACTTGTAGATGACCGTGGAGGTGGGATTGGTGGAAGGCACGATGCCGGCGATGACGCCCACGGGCACGGCAACCTCGACAATCTTGTTTTCCTTGTCCTCGCGGAGGATGCCGGCGGTCTTCATGTCCTTGATGCGGGCGTAGACCTTTTCGCTGGCCAGCAGGTTCTTGATCTTCTTGTCCGCGACCTTGCCGTAGCCGGTTTCCTCGTGGGCCATGACGGCCAGTTCCTCGGCATGGGCGGCGGTGGTTTCGGAAATCTTCCGCACCACTGCGTCGATGCGCTCCTGTCCAAGCTGCGCGTACTCGGCCTGAGCCGCGCGGGCGGCGCGCACCAGAGCGCGGGCCTCCTGAATGGACAGCAAATCCTTGTCTACCATTTGTATGCTCCTCGTTGTTCATGACCGTCCGCCCGGGCCGGCCGGGGTCTGCCCGCCTGGCTTTCGGGGCTCCCGGGCGCGGATGGTATGGTCCGCGCGCCGGGGGTCATGCAGAGTGTTGACAGATTGATGCGGCGCTCGCTTCGCCGGCGGCGGGAGAAGGCCGCCGCAGGCGCGCTCCTTTGGGTCCCGGTTTCGGGCCTAGAGGGAGCGGAGCACCGTTCTGCTGATGATTTCGTCCTGGACGTCCTTGCACAGCTCCACGAAGAAGGCGCTGTAGCCGGCCACGCGCACCACCAGGTCGCGGTAGTTCTCGGGATGGTGCTGGGCCTGCAGCAGGGTGTCGTTGTCCAGATAGTTGAACTGCATCTCGCCGTTGCCGAGGATGCTGGCCGTGCGGATCAGGGTGACGATGCCGTTCTCGCCCTCGGGGGTGTCGAGCAGGCCGCTCATCAGCTTGAAGTTGTGCACGAGGCCGATGTTCATGTTGTCGTTGGCCATCTTGGAAACGCTCTTGATGATGGCCGTGGGGCCCTTGTAGTCGGCGCCCTGGGTGGGGCTGATGCCGTCGGACAGGGGGAGCCACGCGTGGCGGCCGTTGGCGGAGGCGCCGGTCAGCTGGCCGAAGGGCGTGTTGTTGGAGATGGACAGGGTGCCGTGGCTCAGGATGGAGTACAGGGTGCGGTACTTGCGGTGCTCGCGCTCGGTGAAGGCGATGAGCTCGGAGGCGATGAGGTCCGCGTAGTCGTCGTCATTGCCGTACTTGGGCGCGGCGAGGCAGTCGGCGCGGATCTGATCGTAGCCCTGGAAGTCGGCCTTGAGGGCCTCGTTCAGCTGCTTTAAGGTGTACTTCTTGTCGTCGTACACGAGCTTCTTGATGGCGGCCATGGAGTCCGCGTAGGTGGCAAGGCCGGACCAGACCACGCCGGGGCCGAAGTTGTACATGGCGCCGCCGGCGGAGACATCGCGGCCGTGCTCCATGCAGCCCTCGTACATGATGGACATGAGGGGCTTCGGAGCCAGATCGCGGTGCACGCGCTGGGAAATGACAGTGGCTGTGGCCGTCCACTTGGTGACGTACTTGATCTCTTCCTTGACCGCGTTCTCGAACTTCTCCCAGGTGTCGAAGCTTTCGACGTCGCCCATGTCGGGGCAGACCTTCTTGCCGTACCACAGCGGCACGCCGTGGTTTAAGGCCAGCTCGATGCAGATGGGCCACTGGGTGTAGGAGGTGGAGGTCCACTGGTAGAGGCGGCCGGCCTTCTGGGGCTCGACGCAGCCCATCAGGCAGTAGTCGCGGGCGTCCTCGATGGACACGCCCTTGGCCAGCATCATCTTGATGTGGGTGTCGTCAAAGTGCACGGCCGGGAAGCCCATGCCGGAGCGGATGACGTCCACGATCTTGCGCAGGTACTTCTCGGGGGACTTGTTGTGCACGCGGGTGGCCAGCGAGGGCTGGTAGATGCGCACGTGGCGCACGGCGTCCATGAGAAGGTAGGTGAGGTCGTTGGTAGCGTCGCGGCCCTCGCGGGTCACGCCGCCCACGCACATGTTCACGAAGGGCTGGTAGCCGGCGAAGAACTTGGAGCCGCCCTCGCTGGTGAGCCACATCATTTCGGACATCTTGATGAGCATGCAGCCCGCGATGTCGAAGGCCTCGTATTCCGTCATGCGGCCGGACTCGATATCGGCCTTGTAGAAGGGATACATGTACTGGTCGACGCGGCCGATGGACATGCCGGTCTGGTTCTCCTCGACGGGGAGGAGGGACTCGACGGTCCACACGGACTGCACGGCTTCCCAGAAGGTGGTCGGGGCGTGGGCGGGCACGCGGGCGTTGATTTCGGAGATCTTCTGCAGCTCGGCCTTGCGCTTCGGGTCCGTTTCCTTGGCGGCCAGTTCGGCGGCGTAGTCGGACATGCGCCTGGCGTAGCACATGACGCCTTCGGTGGTGTCGATGATGGAGCGGTAGAAGTAGATCTTGTCCAGATCCTCGGGGTTCTGGTAGCTCAGGTGCTCCAGATGCTCGCGGGCCTCCTGCTGGATGTCGGCCATGCCCTTCTTCATCAGGATGACGTCGTAGCCCGGGTTGGAGTCGCCGCCGCCATTCAGGGCATGGTAGGAGCAGTCGGACACGAAGGATTCGCCGGAGAGCTCCCACACGCCGGCCTCGCGGTACTGGGCCTCGCAGAACTCGTCAACGGAGCGGCCTTCCCAGTAGGGGAAGATTTCCTCGCGCAGGACCTTCTTGTCCTCTTCGGAGATGTAGAAGGGGTCCTGGGGGCGCTTGCCGATGGTGTCCAGCTCGTCGCGCAGCCAGCGCCAGGAGATGTCGGGCGAGAAGGCGCCGGTGCGGGGGCCGCCGCAGGGGCAGCCGACAATGAGCTCGTCCTTCTGGATGACCAGGGGAGCGGTCTCGCAGCAGCGGCGGAAGGCCTTGGCGCGGAGCATGATTCTGGGCATGCCGGCGCTGGCCTTGTCCATCTCGGTGATGACGCGGGCGCGGTGGATGGAGATGGTGGGCACCTGCTTCAGGAAGTTCTCCTTGAGGCGCTTCTGGCGTTCCGTGGGACCGTCCGGGATGCCGCTGCCCTGGGCGGAGGGAGCGTCAGTCGAGGGCATCGACTGCGCGGACTTCTTGAGGAGCTCGTCGGTGACGCCCTCGAAAAGCTTGCGCAGCGAGGCCCGCTCTGCCGGGGACAGATTTTTGGTCGCCTCTGCAATCTTGCTGGAAAAGTCGTGAAGATCCACTGTACTTCCTCCGTTGGTGGAAATGTCAATTCTGTTCGGGGTCGGACAGGGCGCGGATGACCGCGCGCAGCACGCTGCCGAGCCTTTCGGGGCTGGCGGAGCCGTCTGTCCCGGCCGCATTGGAGGCCGCGGGCGCGGCGGAGGACGTGTCCTCGGCGCCGTGGAACAGGCTGTCCGCGCTGTGCGTGCCGTAGCCGACCCTGCGGATATAGACGAGGTTCATTGGGGAGACGTTGTCGGACGTCATGCCGTGCCCGGCTACGCCCGAGCCCAGCGTCATGGCCGGAAAGAGGTCCGTGGTGGCGCCCATGCCGCCGAGACAGGCGGGCGTGTTCACCAGCAGTCTTGCCACGGGCTTTTTCAGCGCGAACTGGCGGATGACCTCCGCGTCGCGGGAATGGATGACCAGCGTGTGGCCGGTCCTGTTGAAAAGCAGAAGCTCTATGCACTTCTCGCAGGCGTGCATCCAGTCGTCCTCGACGTACCAGGCGAGGACCGGGCAGAGCATCTCCTTGAAATAGGCGTCGGTGTCGGAGACGTACTGGCGCTCGGCAATGAGCAGGCGCGTGTCTGCGGGCACCTCGAAGCCGGCGCGCAGGGCCAGCTGGCAGGCCTCGATGCCGACCATGTCGCGGCGCGGGCGTCCGTCCGTGCGGAAGAGGATGCCGGCGAGCGCGCGGGCCTCCTTCTCGCTCATGAACCAGGCACCCTCCTGCCTGAAGACCTGGCGCACCTCGTCGGCGATGACGCCGTCCACAACCACGCACTGCTCGGCCGAGGGGGCCATGCCGCAGTCGAAGGTCTTGCTGAAGACGATGTCCTTCACGGCCTGGCGCACGTCGGCCGTGCGCTCGATGAAGGCCGGGCCGTTGCCGGCTGCGCCGCAGATGAGGGGCTTGGCGGCCGACTCGGCGTCCCTGAGCATGCCCTGCACGCCGGTGAGCATGACAAGACCCACGGCCGGATGGCGCATGAGCTCGTTGGTGCCTTCCCTGGTGGGCGCGTCCAGATAGGAAATGGTGCTTTCGGGCAGGCCGGCCGCGGTCGCGGCAGTAATAATAAGGTCCAGCGCCCGGCTCATGCAGCGGATGGCGCGCGGGTGCAGGGAGAAGATGATGGCGTTGCCGGACTTGATGGCCAGCAGGGCCTTGTACACGGCAGTGGCAACAGGGCTTGTCGAGGGACAGACGGCGGCGATGACGCCGCGCGGAACGCCTATCTCGAGAACATTGCCGGCCTCGTCGCAGCGCAGCGGACCCACGCAGCGCATGCCGCGCAGCGCTCCGCGCACGCAGCGGCAGACAAAGCGCAGCTCGGCCAGCTTGTCCTCCCAGCGGCCGCAGTCCGTGTCCTCCCAGGACATGACGGCAAGCTCGCGGCCGCGGGCAATGACGGCATCGGCCGCCCGCTCGACAGCCGCGTCCAGCTGCTCCTGGGAGAAGGCGGCCAGGCGCTTCTGCGCCTCGGCAGCGTTTTCAGCCAGAATTCTGGCGCACTGCATGGAAAGCAGATCTCTGTCGGCAAACATCGTTCAGGCCCCGCTGTTCAATGACTCAAGGTGGCAACTTGCCGGTCCCGGAGACGGGGCTCAAAGCCCGAAGAGTTCGGGCAGCCCTCCCCCGGCCGGCGCAGGCATCAGCCGAGAAGGTTTTCGATCGCGTAGCGGCGCGTCACCTTCACCAGATCCCTGTGGGGGGTCGGAATGACGCAGGAGCTGTACACGGAGGCGCCCATTTTCTCCACGGCCTTCACGCCGGCGGCAACGGCGGCCTTGCAGGCCGCGACATCGCCCTGGGTGAGGACGGAGATGTAGCCGGAAGCCACGTTTTCGTAGCCTATGAGCTCGACATCAGCTGCCTTGATCATGGCATCGGCGGCCTCGAGCACGAAAACGATGCCGAAGGTCTCGATGAGGCCGAGGGAGCGCAGGCGAGGCTCGTTGGGTTCGTTCATCACCCCGTGCACGCGGGCGATGTCGGTCACCCCGCGCACAGGGCGGGGCATGACATTGTGCGCCGTGAGCTTGCCTATGGAGGAGGCGGCAGCCTTGCCGGCATCCACCGAGGCGCGCACCGCGGCCACATCGCCCTTGACCATCATGGTCACCAGGGTGGAGCCCACGTTCTCGTAGGAGAAGAGCTCGACATCGGCGGCTTTCAGCATGGCATCCGCCCCGTAGATGGCGGGAACCATGCCGAGCGTTTCAATGAGGCCCATGGCCTCTTCTGACTGAAAACTCATACGGTCTCCTGGAGCTGGTCGGAAGGTTCCGGCTCGGGCCGGGTTCAGGCGCCGGGCGTCCGGTGAGGGACGCGCGGCATGGACCCGGAACAGGCCGAATTCTCATATTTGCCATGATCGTAGCCTTTCCCCCAAGGGGAAGGTCAAGGAGTTCTGCAAAAAAGGTCGAGAAATATTTTGCCCCTTCCCCTCCCCCGGGAAGGGCTAAAACCCGGGAATTGTGAACCACTTCACTATCCTGATTGTGCAATCAGTGAATATTTGGGCCGCAGCGGGACGGAAACGGGCCGGTTTGAGCCGCAATATGCCGTCATGGAGCATTGCCCTTGAGGGGAAGGTCTGAAAGAGCCGCAGAAAACGAAGAAGGCGGATACAGGATGAAAGTGCCTTGCACTGCAACGGCAGTGTCTTCAAGATTTTCATGGCGCTTGTACAGACTGATCACACAATCAATTCAATTGACTGTTCTGCCGGCAGGAACTTCTTCCATTGTTTGCATGAGAATTTTTCGTGCCGCTGCGCTGCTTTTCTTCCCGAATGGCAGTGGTGCTCGTCCGCCATCCGCAAAATGCGTCGGCACTGTCCTCCCTGGATCCCTCTTTTTCTGTCCGGCCAGGACAGCCTGCAGGGCCTTTCCGGGCAGGTCTGTCCCTGGCGGCTGGCCCGCGCCCGAGAGTCTCCTCTTCGTCTGCGGTCCGCCTCTGGCAGGGCTTTGGAGGGCCTTGCCCCGCGCTGCACGCCGCCCTTCCCGGCCGATTTCTGACCATGCGAAGCCGGCCTTCGCGCGGCGTGCGGGCAAAAAGTGGCACTACGCCGCTTTTCGGTGCGAATTTTCCAATCAACACATTGTTTTTATTGATTTTGACCGTCTAACTGTCGGGCAGGAGGACGGAAATCTGTAGAGAAACATAGATCTGCAAAACCAGATTTGCCTTCCATCCCTTTCTTGCGGAGCGCTCTCCGCAGTCGGGCTCAGGCACCGGCCAAGGCTTCCTCACCTCACCAGCGTCCCGCTGATGCTGAAACCGCACTCATCTCACGCACGTCAGTGACGCACTATGGCGAACAAAGTATCACTGCTGACGTATAGTGGTGGCAATCATCCTTGCTGTTGTTATACATATCAACTATGTCTTGTATACTGCTATCCGTATCAGCATGCTTCTATCAGTCTAAATAAAAAAAATTTTCAAGATTTTGTTTGACAGGCATTGCCATATTCCCATATTGATTGACGCAGTACAGTTGTTTCACGTCAAACCACAGCCGGGAGCGGCATCCCGGCAGCATTCACATCTGCAGGACTGTTTTCCGGCCCATGCGGTCGGGACGCGGGAGGTACCATGGAAGAAATGGAACAGAATA
>JAUNSE010000044.1:5321-10414 GCA_030539415.1 Desulfovibrionaceae bacterium | reverse complement strand
ACTTCGCCCTCTCCCGCGACGATCTCAACGCGGCCTCCGAATTTCTGCCGGCCTGGCATGTGCGCGACAACTCCTGGTTCGTCAACGAGCAGTGGGTCGATGAATGGGTTCTCGAGCGCTACAATGCCGGCAAGGCGAACACCAACATCCGCGACGACGAGTACGGCAAGCAGTTCTGCCTGAAGCACGTGGCCTGCTACATGACCTGGCTCGACGCGGCCAGGCGCGCCATGAACGATATCCATGTGAAGGTCACCGACTCCAACCGTTCGGACGCAGTGGATGTGGACCTTGTTCTGGACATCGGCAACTCCCGCACCACCGGCATCCTGGTGGAAACCTCCTCGGCCAAGAAGACCGACCTCAACGACAGCTACCTGCTCGAGCTCAGGGATCTGACCAATCCCAACAATATATATACGGACCCCTTCTCCACCAGAGTGGAGTTCGTGGACGTCTCGTTCGGCAGCGACATGCTTTCCCGCCGCTCCGGCCGCCGCACGCCGGCCTTCGCCTGGCCCTCCTGCGTGCGCGTGGGGCCCGAGGCCACGCGCCTGTCCACCTACGCCTCCTGCGCAGAGGGCAACACCGGCATGTCCAGCCCCAAGCGCTATCTCTGGGACGAGAACAGATGGAGCCAGAGCTGGCGCTACAATGTGGGCGACGCCACCGCCATGTCCGGCACCGCCGAGCCGATGGTCACGCGCGGCCTCTTCCCGCGCCAGCTGAACGAGGAGGGCACGCCGCTTGTCTGCTTCAAGGACGGGCGACTGCGCCGCCTGCTCTCGAAGGCCGTGCTGCAGAGCCAGCAGGACATGCCCCTGTTCGGTTCCTTCTTCACGCGCTCCTCGCTGATGATGTTCATGTTCGCGGAAATCGTGACCCAGGCCCTGGTCAACATCAACTCTCCGGCGAGCCGCGCCAAGCGCCAGCTCTCCGACAAGCCGCGTCATCTGCGCCGCATCATCCTCACCGTGCCCACGGCCATGCCCGTGGCCTCGCGTCGCATCTTCGAGCGCTGGGTCAGGCTGGCCGTGCACCTGGTCTGGAACGGCCTTGGCTGGCTGGACAAGAACGGCGAGACCGCCGACGGCTTCCACTACCAGCGCCAGCCGGAGATTCTCTGCGAATGGGACGAGGCCAGCTGCTCGCATCTGGTCCTGCTCTACAACGAGATCATGGTCAAGCATATCGGCGACGCGCATCAGTACTTCTCCCTCTACGGACGCATGCGCAAGGTCGATGACACCGGCGAGGAGCGGCCCAGCGTCCGCATCGCCTCCATCGACATCGGCGGCGGCACCACGGACCTCTCCATCACGACCCACGTGCTGACCAGCAGGCCCTCCGAGACCGCGCGCATCAGGCCCAAGGTCGAATTCCGCGACGGCTTCAACCTGGCCGGCGACGAGGTGGTCCGCGATGTCATCCAGGAAGTGGTGGTCCATGCCATAGAAAAGGAGATGACCCGTCTCGGCATAGAGCCCCGCAACGTGAAGCTCTCCCTGTTCGGCCGCTACACGCAGAGCAAGACCGAGGAGCAGCGCTCCCGTCAGGGCCAGTTCGTGCGCCAGGTGGCCGTGCCCGTGGCGCTGGCCATTCTGGAGGGCTGCGAGCGGATGGACAGGGACGACAACCGCGTCTACCGCTGCACTCTGGGCGACTTCTTCGAAAAGCCGGCCGAAAAGGCGGTCAAGGGCAAAAAGTCCGGTGCAGCCGAGGCGCCAGAGGAGCCGGCCGTGCAGACCGGCAGCGAGACGCCATTCATTCCCGCGTCCAGGGCGGCAAGGCCCCAGGCCCGCGTCCTGAATTACGTCCAGAATGTCTTCAGGGACTGCGGCGCGCGCGAGGATGTGGACATCGACGCCATTCCCATCGTCTTCTCCCTCGAGCTCATCAGCCGCTGCATCAGCCGCACTCTGGGCGGAACCCTCTCCAGCCTGTGCGAGATGGTGCACGCCTACGACGCGGATCTGCTTCTGGTCACCGGCCGTCCGAGCGCCTGGAAGGGCATCATGCAGACCATCCTGGCCATGACGCCCCTGCCGCCCAGCCGCATCATCCCCATGCGCAACTATCACGTGGGCAGCTGGTATCCCTGCGCCGACCTCTACGGCTGCATCGCCGATCCCAAGACCACCGTGGTGGTGGGCGCCATCCTGTGCGCCCTTTCCTGCGGCTATCTCGAGGGCATCAACTTCGACTCCTCGAACATGCGCATGACCTCCACGGCCCGCTTCGTGGGCGAGCTCAACCTGCAGGGCCAGCTCGAGGCCGCCAAGGTCTGGTTCACGGTCCACGACGACGGCACCGTCGAGCCCGAGGAGCAGACCATCACCTACCACAGCCCCATTGTGGTGGGCTACCGGCAGCTTGCCGTGGACCGCTGGCCGGCCTCGGCCTATTACAAGCTCGAGTTCATGGACAAGTTCGGCAAGGGGCCCTACAAGGTGAAGCTCGCCCTGTCCAAGAACGATGATCAGCGCCGCGCGGTCGGCAACGACGACAAACCGCCCCAGGCCGAAGGCAGCATCGAGGTGCTGGAGGTCTCGGAGACGAACGGCATCCCCGTCAACGCGCGCAGCATGTCCGCCACCCTGCAGACACTGCCGACCATCGAAGGCTACTGGCTCGACTCCGGCATTGTCGTGACCGAGCGATAGCGCTCCTCTTACCGAAGCAGGCAGAAAAACATGAGAGAAAAAGATACAAAACTCGCCCAGCAGTGCCTCAAATGGGGCGACACGGCCCTGACTTGCGAACAGTGGCTCACGGACAACAGGGAGCTTGCGGGCAGCGAATACTCCTCCCTGTGCAAGAACATGCGCTCGGCCTCCCGCACCTTCAGAAAACTGGCCACGGCGGCCTCGCGCAAGATGTGCATCGCCGTCTTCGGGCCCAGCCAGGCCGGCAAGAGCTACCTCATCTCGGCCCTGGCCAGGGACAGCAGGGGCGAGCTCATCGCCGACTTCGCCGGCCGGCCCGTGGACTTCATCACCAAAATCAACCCCGAGGGCGGCAAGGAGTCCACGGGGCTCGTGACCCGCTTCACCACCACTCCGCCCGCGGGCGTGACCGCGGACAAGCCCGTGCGCCTGCGCCTCTTCTCGGAGATGGACCTCGTCCGCGTCTTTGCCAACACCTACTACAACGACTGCCAGCACGAGGACGCGCCCAATCAGCAGGCCCTGCTGGAAGCGCTCAAGGAACTCGGCAAGAATAAAAAGAAGTATCCCGCCAATCCTCTGACCAGGGATGACATCGAGGATCTGCGCGAGTACATGCAGAAGTTCAGAAGCAACGCCCGCGTGCAGATGCTGAACAACACCTACTGGAAACAGGCCGCGGATCTCGCCCCCTATCTGGAGCTCGAGGAGCGCGCCGCCCTGTTCGGCCTCATCTGGGACAGCGTGGACGAATTCACCATGCACTTCACGAGTCTGGCCAGGGCCCTCGAGAAGCTTGGCAACGCTCCTGAGGTGAACTGCACCCTTGATGCCCTGCTGCCCAGGGAGAAGAGCATCATCGATGTGGCCCTGCTCTCCCCGCAGGCCCCCGGCGCGGACGAGGAGGTGGAACTCGAGTCGGAAGGCGGCCGTTCTGTGCCGCTCACGCGCTGCCAGGTGACGGCGCTCACGGCCGAGCTCACCATCTACATGCCCGAGCGCCCGGCCCCCTTCTTCGAGCACACGGATCTGCTGGACTTCCCGGGCTACCGCTCCCGCCTCAAGACTCTGAACCTCGAGGAGACGCTGAGGACTCCCGGCCAGCTGGAGAACTTCTTCCTGCGCGGCAAGGTGGCCTACCTGTTCGAGCGCTACTGCGAGGAGTGCGAGCTCACCGGCATGCTGCTCTGCATCGGACCCGGCAACCAGGAGGTGCAGGACCTGCCGAGCGCCATAGACAACTGGATCACTCTGACCCAGGGCGCCACCCCCGCCGAGCGCGCGAAGCACGAGGCCATGCTCTTCTTCCTGCTGACCAAGATGGACCTCGAATTCGAGGACAAGAAGGGCGTCACCGATGCCGGCGACCGCTGGGAGACGCGCATGAAGGCCTCCCTGACCGAATTCTTCGGCCGCGCCCACAGCTGGCCCGCAGACTGGGACGGCAGGCCCTTCAGAAACGTCTTCCTCATCCGCAACCCCAACGTGGTCTGCAATATCTTCAGTCACAGCAGTGACGGAAAGGAGACCGGCATCAGCAGCGAGAAGGTCGAGCTCGTCGGCAAGGTCAAGACGGCCTTCCTCAAGTCCGACCTGGTCAGGCTGCATTTCGAGGACCGTCAGGAATCCTGGGACGCGGCCATGAAGCTCAACGACGGCGGCATAGGCCTGCTGCGCAGAAAGCTCGCCCCCATCTGCGACCCGGACCGCAAGTACAATCAGACGCTGGACCGCGCCAACGAAAAGGCGCACGAGCTTGAATCCGCCCTCGCCCGCTTCTACCGCTCCGATGACACGGAACGGCGCGTGGCCGAAAAGACGCAGCTCGCCAAGGGGCTCATCCAGATTCTGGCGAAGCTCGTGCAGGCGCAGCGCTTTGCCGACTTCCTCTCGCGCTTCCAGGTCAGCGACCACGACCTCTACGGCAAGGCCATGGCCTGCGATGACAGCGTGGAGGAGGGCGGTGTCGAAATCGACACCCAGCCCATCACCGGCACGGCCACCAGCGCCGACGATCTGCTGGGCGAACTCTTCGGAGACGGCATGGGCGACCTCTTCGGCGCGCCCGCCGCTCCCGCGGCAAAGCCCGCCTCCGCCGCCCCGCAGGCGCAGGCCCCGGCCGCCGAGCCGTCCAGAGGCAGGGATCAGATTGAGATCTTCTGCAACGATGCCGTGGAGCACTGGATCAGCCTGGTCAGGGAGCAGGTCGCCAATCCCGACCTGCAGCGCGTGTACAAGCTGCCCCTGCCCTTCCTGGAAAAATTCGCCGCCGAACTCGTTCAGGCGGCCTCCAGAGCCCGTCTGCTCGAAGACATGATCCAGGCCATCCGCGCCAAGAGCGGCTTCCGCAACATCACCCGCGAAGTGGCGGCCTGGCGCATGGCCGGCGAGGCGGCCTACCGCATCAACAGCTTCGTCTCCTGGCTC
>JAUNSE010000044.1:0-5311 GCA_030539415.1 Desulfovibrionaceae bacterium | reverse complement strand
GGCCACGACACCCGTCTCGGCCAGAACGCGGACATTCTCTTCAACGGCGCTCCGGTGAGCCTCTTCCAGCCGCCGGTCATGACCTACGGCCCATACGGAGAGCCGGTCGTGCCCGAGCAGCAGACGCAGTTCGACAAGCCCTATTACATGGACTGGCTGAAGGCCTTCTTCAACTGCGTGGTGGACGATGCCGCCGGCACGGACGAAAACTTCAACCCGGCGCAGAACACGCGCCTTGGCGAACTGCTGACGGCCCTGAAGCCGATACAGGACTGAGAACGCGCTCCGCTGGCCGGAGAGGGGCATCTCTCCGGCTTTTGCGGGCATGCACGGCCTCACTCACACAGCAAAGAATCAGCACCCCGCTGAATTGCAAAGGATTTTCCGATGGACGCGACACTTTATCCGGACTTACAGCATCCCGACAGATTCGGCCGTCTCACAATCAACGACTGCCCCGACCCGGGTCCCCAGGTCAGCTGCCGCATCTGGCGCAGCGACGACTCCATGTACCTCTCCCCGGAGGGCCGCTGGCGCAATTCCATGGAATACATTCCGGCCATCCAGCCGGAATGGAGCAACGGCGTCCTGACCTTCCTGCTGCCCATGCAGACGGTGCGGGACATTGACTCGCTGACCACGTACGCGATTTTCATCAACGAATTCGGCCGCTGCCTGCTGAACGTTCCGGAAGAGCTGAATGCCGCCTCCCAGAGCAGCGGCGTCGGCGCCTTTGACAGCGACCCTCTGCTCGCCGCGCCCCGGCCGGCCCCCATGCCTGAACCCGAGCCCGTGCGCATCCCCGAACCGGCGCCCGTTCCCCAGCCGGAACCGGAGCCTGTGCCTGCGCCCGAGCCCGAGCCGCAGTTCGACCTCAATCCCCAGCCTGCCGAAAAGCCCGCGCTGCTGAGCATGATGGACGACGGCGAGGAAGAGGAAAAGCCCAAAAGCAAAACCGGGCTGATTATCGGCATTGCCGTGGTCGTGATCGCCGCCTGCGCCGCCGCCTTCTTTCTGCTCTCAGGCGACAAGGCCAAGGACGAGGCCCCCGCCGAGAAGGAGGCTCCTGCCGCTTCGGCGCCCGCACCGGCACCTGCCCCCGCGCCCGCTCCGGCTCCCGCCCAGACCCGCTCCCTGCCGAAGCCCGGCAGCGCCACCGTGCTCAAGGATTCCAAGGCCCTGCTGCGCGAAAACGCCGACTCCTCGGTCCTCATCCAGAACGCCAAGGCCCTGCGCACGGCCGATGCCGGCGAGGAGCAGAGCGACGCCGCCTTCCTGCTCTGCGAGGAAGCCGCCCAGAAGGGCGATCCCGAGGGCATGTACATGCTGGCCCAGTTCTATGATCCGCTGAACCTGCTGCCGCACGGCACCATTCAGCCGGACATCCAGCAGGCCGCCACCTGGTACAAGCAGGCCCAGCAGAACGGCCAGGCCCAGGCCGGCCAGGCTCTCGAGGCCCTGAAGGGCTACGTCCAGCAGAAGGCCGCGGCCGGCGACCGCGAGGCCGCCTCCCTGCTCAAGGCCTTCTAGACGCCGCCGCGCGAAGAAAAGTGAGGTTCATGCCCATGCATGCAGGCACATTCGGACCACGCGTCCTCTCCATTCTTCTGACTGCCGTTTTCTGCGTCCTCCTGTCCGCTGCCGGCACCACTGCCGTTCAGGCGGCCCCGCTCCTGCAGGAAGGCAAGAAAACACTCTACCAGCGCGTCATCAGCCATCCCGAGGCCAAGCTGTACGAGACCGCCTCGGAATCGAGCACGGTGGTCAACGGCAGGCTCCGCGCCTTCACCCCGCTCTATGTCTACGAGCGCGGGGCCGGCTGGCTCAATGTCGGCGTCGGCACCAGCCGTCCCGACGGCTGGATCAAGGAGGACAAGACCACTCCCTGGAACCAGTCCATGACCCTGCTCTTCACCAACAGGGGCCAGCGTGATCCGGTCATCTTCTTCAGAAGCGCCGACGATCTGCGCGGCGTGTGCGAGGCTCAGGATCTGGACGGAGAGCTCGCCAAACTGCAGCAGTCCGTGCAGGCCAGAAAGGCCGATCCGCGCGTGGTTGCCGCAGAGCCCGCCAACTCCGCGGTCAACAGCAAGTCTTTCTACCTCATGCCCATTCTGGAGATGCAGGAACCCTACGAGGGCACCAAGTTCCTGAAGGTCGCCTCCATCGATCCGGGCGGCGACAAGAAGGCCAAGGAGGAGGCCGGCAGCCCCAAGACCGGCGTGGCCATCGTCATGGACACCACCAAGTCCATGGGCCCCTACATCGATCAGTGCAAGGCGCTGCTCAAGACCATCTTCGACCGTCTGGAAAAGGACAAGCTCAGCAGCAATGTGGGCTTTGCCGTGGTGGCCTTCCGCAACAGCCCCGAAGCCGCGCCCAATGTGGGCTACCGCACCAAGATCATCAGCGACTTCACCACCGCGGCCAACCGCGCCGAGCTGGAAAAGCGCCTGACCGAGCTTGACGAGTGCAAGGCCTCCACGCACAGCTACGCCGAAGACAGCCTGGCCGGCATCTACACGGCTGTGGAAAGCCTCAGCTGGCAGGACTACAATTCGCGCATCATCCTTCTGGTCACCGACGCCGGCCCCCTGCCCACCAGCGACCGCTACCGCAGCGTCAACATGGAGCCGCAGGAGCTCAACGACTTTGCCCGCCAGAAGGGCATCTGGATCGTGGCCGTGCATGTGCAGACACCGGCCGGCAAGGCCGACCACGCCTCAGCCCAGCAGGCCTACCAGATTCTGACCCGCGTCGACGGCCGCTCCCAGTACCAGACCATCAAGACCGACAACGCCAAGACCGGCTCCCTGTACTTCAACCGCGTGGCCGAAAGCCTCGCCCAGAACATGTCGGCCATGGTCAAGTACACCCTGGACGGCCGTCTCATGACCAAGCCCAAGGACGAGCCTTCCGGCCAGGCCGAAAGCCCCGAAGCCATGGCCGAGCGCCTTGGCTACGCCATGCAGCTGGACTACCTGGGCCGCGTCAAAAAGACCGCCGCTCCCGAAGTGGTCAGCAGCTGGATTACGGACATGGATCTGGCGCGCCTCGCCAGAAACCAGCACGTGCCCAACGTCGAGGTCGCCGTCATGCTGACCAAGGCGCAGCTGAGCGACCTGCGCGACCAGGTGGGCATCATCATCGATCAGGCCGAACGCACCAAGAAGACCGACTCAACGGACTTTTTCCAGGGCATCCTGTCCGCCTCGGCCCGCACCACGCGCGACCCCAGCGCCCCGACCACCGGCCAGAATCTGGCCCAGCTCGGCGTGCTCGGCGAATTTCTGGACGGCCTTCCCTACCGCAGCGAAGTCATGCTGCTGACCGAGGAGGACTGGTACCGCAAGAGCGTGGGCGAGCAGACCGCCTTCATCAACAGGCTCAAGTCCAAGCTGAGCCGCTACGAAGAATACGACCGCGACCGCGACCTCTGGGAGGGCTTCGGCATGTACTCGGCCAACGACTGGGTCTGCCGCATTCCCCTGGACATGCTGCCGTAGAACTGGAGACAACATGGCCCGTCTGATCTTCGATCTGGCCAATGTGATGAAGAGCCGCCCCGGCGCGGAGCACTATCAGCTGCGCATAGCCAGCTTTCAGGTTCTGCCCGGGGAGACTCTCGCTCTTGTGGGACGCTCCGGCTGCGGCAAGAGCACGGCCCTTGACCTGCTCTCCTGCGCCCTGCGCCCCGACGCGGCGGGCGAAAAGAGCCGCTTTCTCTTCTCGCCCGCCGAGGACAGAAAAATCGACATCTACAGGGCATGGCGCTCGGGCGGCGGCAACGCGCTTGCGTCAGACCGCATGCGCCACCTCGGCTACGTGCTGCAGACAGGCGGCCTGCTGCCCTTTCTGACCGCGGCAGACAACATCACCCTGACCTGCAAGGTGCTGAACATCGTGCCGAAGCGCATCAAGGCCATCCGGCAGATTGCCGACCGCCTGAACATCACGCCCCTGCTTTCCAAGTATCCGGCCCAGCTGTCGGTGGGCGAGCGGCAGCGCGTGGCCATCGCCCGCGCCCTTGCCCACAACCCGTCCGTCGTTCTGGCCGACGAGCCCACGGCGGCACTGGATCCGACCCATTCGCGGCTGGTCATGAAGCTCTTTCTGGAACTGGCCCGCGAGCAGGGCTCCACAATCATCATGGTGAGCCATGATCAGGCCCTGGCCGGCGAGCTCGGCTTCACCAGGGTGCCCCTGAACGTGACCGCCACGCCGCAGGGCGTCGTCTCGACGCTCTTCTACGCCGGCAGCATGAGGGCAGTGTAATGCGCAGCCTCATCCACATCATTCTGCTGGCCGCGGCCGACTACAGGAGGGAGCGTCTGCTCTCCCTGTGCTCGGTGCTCGGCCTCACGGCCGTGCTGGCCCCTCTGCTCATTCTCTACGGCGTCAAGTTCGGAGTCATGACCACGCTCTCGGAGCGCATGCTCTCCGACCCCAACACCACAGAAATCACTCCCGTCTCCTCGGGCCGCTACACAAAGGCCGACATGGATGCCTTCCGCACCCTGCCTGGCGTCGCCTTCGTGCTGCCGCGCACGCGCAGCATCGCGGCCACCATGAATCTCGCCCTGACAAGGGACGGCAAAACGGCCCGCACCACGGTCTCGCTCGAACCCACGGCGGCGGGCGATCCGGTCCTTGTCCGCTACAAGATGGACAATGTGACCATGGTTGCCAGGCCGCAGGACAGCGCGGGCGCGGCAGCACCCTCGGCCCCGAAGACGCCGGCCTTCGCGCTGGCGAAGGTGCCGGACGTCGCAAGCCCCGCCCTGCGCGAGGCCGGCTGCATCCTCTCGGACACCGCGGCGGGGAGACTGCAGGCCGAAAAGGGCGACCTTCTGCTCGGCACAGTCGAGCGTGCCAAAAACGGTCTGATCTCCAGAGCCTATGTGCGCCTTCGGG
The DNA here is from genome assembly GCA_030539415.1 of Desulfovibrionaceae bacterium. GTDB lineage: Bacteria > Desulfobacterota > Desulfovibrionia > Desulfovibrionales > Desulfovibrionaceae > Desulfovibrio. The sequence continues at coordinate 397 of JAUNSE010000044.1, read as the reverse complement.
TCATCGGCATCCTGCCTGTCGCGGCCCAGCAGAAGCCCATGAGCTATGTGCCGCTGGAACTGCTCGAGGCCGTGGAGGACTTCCGCGACCACCGCGCCGTGCCCGAACTCGGCGCCGAAAACGGCTGGACCGGAGAGGCGCGCCCCACCGAAGCCCGCCAGTACGCCGGCTTCAGACTCTATGCCGACAGCCTGGGCAGGGTCACCTTCCTGCGCTCGCACTTCGCTGCCCGCGGCATCGAGACCTACACCCACGCAGAGGAAATCGAGCAGATTCAGATGCTCGAGACAGGCCTGACACTCATTTTCACGCTGATCTGCTCCACGGCCGCAGTGGGCTTCTTCCTGTCCACCTCGAGCAGCGTCTTTGCGGGCATCAAGCGCAAGGAGCGCACGCT
>JAUNSE010000528.1:231-1894 GCA_030539415.1 Desulfovibrionaceae bacterium | reverse complement strand
GGGAACGTCATGCAGGCAGGGCAGCTCCCGCTCCGGAGCATACAGCCAGTCTCTTCCGCTGACCGGCTGCTGATCCTCAAGCGCGATTGTGCAGGGGAGATCGTCTCCCCAGCTGACCATGAGCTTCTGCGGCGTTGCCAGCAGGCCGACGTTGCCTCTGTACAGGGCCATCAGCCTCTTCGCCTTGCTGTCCGCGCTCTTCCGCAGACCGTCAAGATAGCGGATGAAGGCGTCGTTTTCCGCGAGGCAGCGGAGAATGGCGGCCTCGGGAACCATGGGACCGCGCAGGGAGGGTCTGTCGAACAGCTCGAAATAGGTTTCCGACTGCTGCGTGCCCGTGCTGAGGACTTCCAGGAACCTGTCCCTGCTAGTCCCGCAGAGAATGAGCGCCTGGACGGGCGTCTCGATCCGCTTCGCGTAGCCCTTGCCGACGAAGTATGTCCGCAGATTCATGAGCTTGTATCTGGACACGTTCTGGGAGGGGAAGCAGATGTCGGCGAGCCGCTCCATCTGTTCGGCGGTGATGACCTGAAAATTGATAAGGGTCATACCGACGAACATGTTCAGCCTGTCCTTCAGCGACTTCTGCATCGCCTCCTGGAAGGCATGCCTCTTCGGCAGGGGCACGGAGGCGTCAACAAGAGGACCGCTGTCCGGCACCTCTTCCGCGCTGCCGGAATCCTCGCCGGCATCTTCTCCGCTGTCGCCGGAGCCGGCCTCTTCCTCGAGCTCGTCTTCGTGATCAGACTCCGCTTCGGACTCGTCGGCGGGCAGGACGGAGTTCTCCTCCGTGACCCAGCAGCCGTCCTCCCAGTGATGGAAGACGCCGTCGAGATAGGCGAAGCAGTGCGTGTCCCCGGACACGCCGTCCAGAGCGGGCAGTTCGTCCGTCGGCAGGAAGAGCCACTGCCCGCCGTCGGCCGGCCGCTCGTCCGTCAGGGCGATGTCGCACAGGCGTCTTGTGCCGAACCAGACAGGCACGCTTCTGGTGTTCATTCTGCTCGGGAGCCGCTTGTTGATGTCCCGCACGAGCTCGTCCCAGTGCGGGGCGCGGCCCTGCAGCAGGCTCGAGATGTAGCTGTTGAGGCAGTCGGTTCTCGCGAGGGCGCTGAGGACGGCCTTTTCCGGGACCATGGGGCCGTGCAGGGCGGAGAGGACGATGCCCGTGTCGGGCATGGGAAGACTGGAGCCGTTCGCGCCCGCGGCCATGGCCTCCCGGGCTTCGCCGCACAGCATCAGCGCCGGCACGGGCCGCTCGATCCGCTTCACGAAACCGGCGGAAACAAGGAATCTGACGGCTTCGCGCAGCTTGCCCTTGCTGGGTCTCTGGGACTTGCCGCACTGTCTGAGCAGAAGCTGCAGCTGATCCTCGGTGAGCACGGCAAAGGACAGGAAGAAGCCGAGAAGGCGGTACTGCACAATGCGGCTGGTGGAGAGGCCCAGGATGTCCTTCAGAGCCTTTTCGGCCGGAAGCGGCAGGGACGCGTCCACAGCGGGTTCGGACGGAGCTGAGGCATCGGCCTCGCACCCGCCTTCCTCTTCCGCGTCCCCGTTCTCTCCGGCTTCCTCCGCTTCCCCGGCAGCCTCGGTCTCGCCGCCGGCTGCGGCCGGAGCGGCTTCATCGCCTTCGGTCGGATTGTCGGCAGAGGACGGGACGTCATCC
>JAUNSE010000528.1:0-221 GCA_030539415.1 Desulfovibrionaceae bacterium | reverse complement strand
TCTCTTTGTCCGCAGCGGACGTGTCTTCGGCAGCCGGAGCGTCAATGGTCTCTTCGCTGCCGGCAGGCACGGCCGTGTCCGCGGCGGCAGCGGCCGTCGGAACGGCTTCGGCCGAGGCGCAAGGCTCCGCTTCGGCCTGCTCCGCGGCAGAGGCGGCTGCGGACGGCAGGGCCGATTCGGGTTCGTCGATCCGGTTTTCGTCCTGGGGCGCGGGCTCGGGA
>JAUNSE010000527.1 GCA_030539415.1 Desulfovibrionaceae bacterium | reverse complement strand
AAATATATATACAATATTACAAAAACTACATACAATATATAAAACAGCTATGTTTAAAAATACATAAATATTAAATTGATTTTTTAAAATAAAATACAGCTTGACATCTTTTTCATCAACTCTTTTCTGTCCCTCACACACACGTTATAGTTTGTTCAGGCTCGCTCAAGGCTGACTTTCTCCCGTTGCGGGAGAATACTGCAACGATATCGAGGCGCAACATGCAGGAACACGGCAACAAGAATTCTTCCAATGGATTTCAGCGTCTTGCAGCCGCTTTCTCCGTCCTTCTCAGTGTTGCCCTGGTCATCATTGACGGCACAATTGTCACAGTTGCCCTGCCCGTCATGGCCGGAGCTCTTCAGGTGGGGGAAAACACCTCGATATGGCTTGTCAATGCATACCAGCTGATTTTGCTGGCCTTTCTCTTTCCGGCCATCAGCCTTGCCCGGCAGAAGGGCTGCGTCCGGCTTTTTCTGGGAGGCATCCTTTTCTTCACCGCTGCCTCGCTGGGCTGCGCCCTATCGCGGAGCTTTGCGGTTCTGATGCTCTTCCGGATCCTGCAGGCCCTGGGCGGGGCGGCAATCCTCAGCGTCAATCTCGCCCTGATCAAGCAGCTTTTCCAGGGCGAACAGCTTGGCAGAGGTGTCGCCGTCAATACCGCCACCATCTCCCTCTCCATTATAATAGCTCCGGGGCTGGCCGGTCTCATTCTGCTCAATGCCTCCTGGCCCTGGCTGTTTGCCGTCAACATTCCGCTGGGGCTCATTGCCTTTTTTGCCGGACGCCGCTTCCTGCGGGAGACATGCCGGTCACAGGCTGCCCGGGCATCACTCCCGGTCACCGCACTGGCCCTCAATCTTGTGATATTCGCGGCCGGATTTCTGGTTCTGTCCGTGCCGGTCTACGGACTTCCCCTGTGGACGCTGCCCTGCTCCTGCCTGGCTCTGGCCGCAGGCCTGCATTTCTTCCTCCGCAGTCAGAACCGGGAGGGAAGCAGAATGCGCATCTACCCCTCCGTCCTTCTTTTTGACAGCCGTCTGAGGCTGACCATGCTCTGTCTGGTCTTCGGCTTCATGGCCCAGTCGGGAACCGTGCTGGCCCTTCCCTTTCTGCTGATGGGCAGCATGGGCTTCGGCATCGCCGACACCAGCCTGCTGCTCATCTGCTGGCCGGTTCTGCATATTGCGGCTTCACTGCTCTCGGGCTTTGCGGCAGCCCGGGACAGACACTGGATGTGCCTTCTGGGCCTGCTGCTCTGCGCTGCGGGCATCACAAGCCTGCTCTTCTGCGGTCCGTCCGAGTCTCTTTCAGGCATGGCTCTCCGCATCGGTCTGTGCGGACTGGGCTACGGACTCTTCCAGGCACCGAACGACACGCTTTCAATGGCTTGTGCCCCGGCCGGACTCGGCCAGCATGTGAGCGCCCTGCTGGCCTTCTCGCGCACTCTTGGCCAGGCGCTTGGCTCCATGGTCACAGCCGCGGCTTTCTTCTGGCTCCCTCAAGCCGTCACTCTGCCCTTCCTGCTGACTGCCCTGCTGGCGCTGGCCGGCGCCGTCTGCGTCTGCCTTCGCAGCAGACAGCAGAGAAGTTTTTCTTAACAATATTTAACAATTAGCAGTTATTGACTTGCATACGAGGATAACGCAGATTGAGTCTTGTTCTGCAGCAGAAACACAAAGTCATGCATGATCATGATGCATATCGTCTGTCATTACAAACAGGAGGCCGGCAGACCGTTCCGGCATGCGCCGGCACGGCAGTATCCGCCCCGCAGGCCCATTCGGCTCCCCGAAATCCTGGCCGGATGGAATGCGCATTGCGGGGGCGTGCCGCATCAGCCCGGAATTGCATCCTGGCCGGACTCCATTCTGGAGGTTTTGAATGAAACGTCTGC
>JAUNSE010000526.1 GCA_030539415.1 Desulfovibrionaceae bacterium | reverse complement strand
GTCAGGATAATAACAGAGCCAGTACCATGCGTCTGACAGCCTGCGCCCGGCGCAGGCCCCATACACCCCAACCACAGCCTTACGCAAAGGAGTTCCCATGCTGAAAAAACTCTTCGCCTCCGCGCTGCTGCTCTCCCTGGCGCTGCCCCTGACCGCCTCCGCCGGCGACTACAGGCCCGGCGTGGCCGCCCACCGCGGCGCCAGCGGATATCTGCCCGAGCACACCCTGCCCGCCAAGGCCATGGCCTATGCCATGGGCGTGGACTACATCGAGCAGGACGTGGTCATGAGCAAGGACGGCAAGCTCCTGGTCATGCATGACACCCTGCTGGACACGACGACCGACGTGGCCAAGCGCTTCCCCGACCGCGCCCGCAAGGACGGCCGCTTCTACAGCTCCGACTTCACCTACGACGAGCTGCGCTCCCTGCGCGTGACCGAGCGCTTCGACGTGAAGACCGGCAAGCCCGTCTTCTCCGGCCGCTTCCCGGACTCCCCCATCGCCTACCAGATCCCCTCCCTGGAGGAGGAGTTCCTGCAGGTGCAGGGCCTGAACAAGTCCACCGGCCGCAATGTGAGCGTGTATGTGGAAGTGAAGGAGCCCGTCTTCTTCCAGGAGCAGGGTCTTGACATTCTGAAGGCGACCATCGACATGATGACCAAGTACGGCTACAACAGCATGGAGTCCAAGGCCATCCTGCAGATCTTCGACTACGAGGCCGTGGTGCGCGCCCGCGAGCTCGGCTGGAAGGGCGAGCTGGCCATGCTGGTGACCGCCTCCGGCCAGGGGCACATCGACGACAAGGCCCGCCATGCCTGGCTGCAGACCGACGAGGGCCTGCGCGACGTGGCCAAGTACGCCACCATCTACGCCCCCAACTTCAACCTGCTGGCCGTCCCCACCGAGGACGCCAAGGCCTACACCATCTCCGACCTGGGCGACAGGGCCCGCAAGGCCGGCATGAAGCTGCACTCCTGGACCCTGCGCGAAGACTCCCTGCCCAAGGGCTTCCGCACCTTCGGCGAAGTGCTGGACGTGGCCTTCAAGACCATCAAGGTCGACGGCATGTTCTCCGACTTCCCGGACATCCTGGTGAAGTACCTGAAGGACAACGACATGCGCTAATCGCCTGAAAAAGCGCCGAATTTTGCTGACTGCGAGGGCCGTCCGGGCAACCGGGCGGCCCTTTCTTGTCGGCGCGTTCCGGGCGGGGCGCGTTTGGCCTGCATCTGTCCGCAAAGCAGCTCCCATCGGCCCTGCCCTTCCCGGTCATTGCCCCGGACCGCTTCTCCTGCCGAAGGCTTCCGCCTTTCCTCCTTGACGAAACGGCCGTCCTGGACAAAGATACCTCGTGCGAACGAATACGGCGCCGCCCGGCTCAAAACCCGAAAGCCGGCATCAGGCACGCGTCCGCACCGAAAACCCCTTTTGTCCGGACCGCCGGGGCCAGAGCCCCAGGGAGAGAGACATGTCCAGAAAGAAAGACATCGCGGCCCTCGACGAGCTCTTCGTCGAAGCCGGCCTCTACCGCAAGTCGGAAGAGTACATGGAACTCATGCAGTTCATCAGGCGCTTCCGCACCCTCGCCCCGTACAACGCCTTTCTGATTCACATGCAGAGGCCCGACAGCCGCTTTGTGGCCACGGCCGGCGAGTGGCGCGAACGCTTCGGCCGCACCGTCAGGGAGGGGGCGCGGCCCATGGTCATCCTCATGCCCTTCGCGCCGGTGTGGTTTGTCTACGACATCGAGGACACGGAGGGGGAGCCGGTCCGCGAGTATCTGGTCGACCCCTGGGCCTGCGGCGGCAGGCTCCCCTCGAATCACTGGGAGAATCTGCTGCAGAACTTGGCGCGCATGGGCATACACTACCGCGAGGAAGCCCTCGACATGCGCCAT
>JAUNSE010000043.1:4514-10497 GCA_030539415.1 Desulfovibrionaceae bacterium | reverse complement strand
GTACCGCATAGGCAGCTTCGGCATCAATGCCGATGCCGGCGTGACATCAAGCTACAACAAAATGAAGCAGGACCTCGACAGCGCCCTGGGCATGGGCTCGAGCCTCGACTCCGATGCCCGGGCCTCCAGCTTCACCGGCGCCCTGACCTTCGAGTACCGCTTCAGGACGGAGTTCGCGGACATCACGCCGCATGCCGGCGCCCGCTACAACGCGCTCCACGTCCATGGCTACGATTCCGAGGCGCAGGGGCAGACCGTGCTCAGCGCGGACGACATCTGGGCCAACGTCTGGCAGTTCCCCGCTGGCGTGACCGTAGCGAAGACCTTCGAGACGGCCGGCGGCATGACGCTGACGCCGCACGCGGACTTCACGGTCATTCCGGCGGCGGGCGAGCTGGAAACGGCGCAGACCGTGCGCTTTGCCGGCCTGCCGGGCTCGACCAGCCTCGATGCCGACATCGTGGACGCCTGGACGGGCAGGGGACAGGCCGGCTTCGCCGTCGAGACAGGCACCGGCTGGGCCGCCGGCCTGGACTACACCTTCCAGGTGAGCCGCCATCAGGTCTCGCACGGCATACAGGGACTGGTCAGGTACGAATTCTAGAGGCCCGCGCTCCAGAGGCCTGTGGAAACAAGGGGGCGGCGCGTCTGTCACAGGGCGCGCCGCCCCTCGTCAGTTCTGACAGGGAAAGACAGGATGTAACACCATATATTTCGCATAGTTTTGAGAAAAAAGGACAAACAATATGTTACATTTCCACTGTAATGAAGAAGTTTTTGTAACACATTGAAATGGACAATGGTAAAAATAATGTTGTGATTACGTGCAAAAATCGGATTTACAGAAATTTGTGTTGATAATGTAGAACAAAATTGGCGTTTTCATTTTTGAACATATGGTGTAGAGCCTCTCTTCTTGCAAAGGAGGCAAGCCATGCAGACACAGGGAGCAATATCATTTCTGAACAGCCGCTACCGCGCGGTTCTCAAAAACTGCCGCTGGAAGAACTGGCTCTGCACGCTGGTGCTGGCTGCGGGCCTGACGATTTCGGCCGGCGCCGTGCCGGCCCAGGCCGGCTTGAGTACGGACTCGTACAACGTCGACATCATTCCTGGCCAAACAGATGAAACCGACGAAACAGACGGTGCGGAAGAATCCACCGAAGTGGGCAGCACGGAGGAAAGCAGCGGCACGACCGATACCGATACCGGCGAAACAGGCGGTACGGAAGAATCCACCGAAGCGGGCAGCACCGAAGAAAGCACCGGCAGCGATGACACGACCGACACCGATACCGGCGAAACAGGCGGTGCGGAAGAATCCACTGATACGGGCAGCACCGAAGAAAGCACCGGCACCGATGACACGACTGCCGACACGGGCGCTGGAGCGACTTCGTCCGACCCGTCGTGGTACTTCTCCAAATCCACCGGCGCCAACTGGCCGTCCGACGTCGGCATCTATCTGTCCGACAAGAACGACTGGGAGAACATCACCGGATCCATCGTCATTCCGAACAGGTCCGTGGTCATCGTCGATGACTATCAGGCGCTGCGGGCGGAGCTGGGGGACAACATTGCGGCTGACTCGATCACCATCGACCTGCGCAGCCTGCGCCTGGTGCCGGATGTCAGCGAGGATGCGGACGATCCGAACCTTCCCTCGTCCTCGAGCGAGACCTTCTCCGTGCTCGCCCTCAGCACCAGGGTCAATCTGCAGCAGGCCGAATCCTTTATTGTGGGCGGCGACACGGCCGAGAGCGGCGGCGCCGCGCATTTCTACTCAAATTCCATGCTCGTGCTGGACGGCAGGCAGCTTGACGCGGCAGTCTCCGATGCGTCCGGCCTCGCGGACCAGGAGGCCATGCTGACCGTGAAGGGGGCGGTCACTGTCGACAGCAATTCCTATCTCGTTGTCAGCGACATCGGCGCCAGCGGCTGGTACAGCCTGGTGCGCGGCAGCAGCGTGACCATCGACCCGACCTCCTGGGACGAGAGCATGGTCTACAGCTCGAGCGCCCTGCTGAGCATCGCCGAGGCCACGATCGGCGTGCAGGACGGCACCGTCTATCTGCATGCCCTCGTGAACCAGGAGTCCATCGGCGGCGGCATCATCGCCGGACCCGACGCGACCGAGGACGCGAAAACCAATCATTCGCGCATGGATTCCGACCTGGTCAGCCTGGTGGACAGCGCCATCGCCGCCGGATACACCGATCCGAACAGCGCGTCTTATGGCGAGCAGCTGATCAACAAGGCAGTGAACAACTTCTCCTCCCGCGAGCAGACCAGAAGGACCATCGAGGGCGCGGCCAGACTGGCCACCCTGTCGGCCGTGCCGCAGCAGCTGCTGACCATAGGCGCCGAGACCGCCAAAATCGCCCAGGCCCGCACCTCCCTGCAGGGCGCGGACATTGTCAGGGGCGGCGTGACCGCCATCGGCGCCGACGGCGGCAAGAGCGCCTCCGGCCTGGCCGGCGGCGACGTCTATGACGACGGCTTCGCCATGTGGGTCGCTCCCGTCTGGAAGCACAGCAATGGCGCGGACTTCGCGGCCGGCAACTACGACGCGGGCTACGCGACGGATCTCGGCGGCATCATGCTGGGCATGGACTGGACCTTTGATTCCAGCCTGCGCCTCGGCGTGCAGCTCAACATGGGCGGCGGCTATACCACGTCCACCGGCTCCTTCGCCGACACCGAGAACAGCTTCAACTGGTGGGGCGCCGGCCTCTACGGCGGCTGGCGCTGCGGCGACTTCGGCATCAGCGCCGACGCCGGCATCACCTCTTCCTACAACAGGATGAGCCAGGACCTCGACAGCGCCCTCAGCATGGGCAGCGAGCTCGAGGCCGACACCAGGGCGAACAGCCTCACCGCCGGCGTGACCTTCGAGTACCGCTTCGAGACCGCCTTCGCGGACATCACCCCGCATGCCGGAGCCAGATACAGCGTGCTCCACGTCTACGGCTACGACACCGAGGCGCAGGGCCAGACCGTGCTCACCTCCGACGACATCTGGGCCACGGTGTGGCAGTTCCCGGTGGGCGTGAACTTCGCGAAGACCTTCGTGACGGAGTCCGGCTGGAAAATCGCCCCGCACGTGGACCTGACCGTCATTCCGGCCGCGGGCGAGCTTGAGGCCGCGCAGGACGTGAAGTTTGCCGGCCTGCCCGGATCCGCCTCGCTGGATGCCGAAATTGTCGATGCCTGGAGCGGCAGGGGCACTGCCGGCGTCAGCTTCGAGACCGGGGCAGGCTTCGGCTTCGGTCTGGACTACACCTTCCAGGCCAGCCGTCACGAGACCTCGCACGGCATTCAGGCCATGCTGAAGTACGAGTTCTAGACGCGGGACCCGCCGCCCCCTCGAGCGCGGGACGGCTCTTCGCGCGTGAATCATTTCAAGGGCGCCGCTCCGGTCCGCAGGCCGGGACGGCGCCCTGTCCGCTGTTCCGGGGTGCCGGACAAAGCACCGGATCGGCTGCCGGAAGAAGCAGAAAGCCCCGGAAGAGCATGCTCTTCCGGGGCCATATCTGGTGCAGTAATCAGACAACTATCTGATATTGGCTGCTAAATTATTCCCATTCGATGGTGCTCGGCGGCTTGGAGGAGACGTCGTAGACCACGCGGTTCACGCCCTTGACCTCGTTGATGATGCGGCCGGAAATCTTGGCCACCAGGTCGTAGGGCAGGCGGGACCAGTCGGCGGTCATGGCATCGACGCTGTCCACCACGCGCAGGGCAATCACATGCTCGTAGGTGCGGTCGTCGCCCATGACGCCCACGGTGCGCAGGGGCAGCAGGACGGCGAAGCCCTGCCAGACCTTGCGGTACCAGCCGCTGGCGCGCATTTCCTCCTGCACGATGTTGTCCGCGGCCCTGAGGATGGCCAGACGGTCCTCGCTGACCTCGCCCAGCACGCGGATGGCGAGACCCGGTCCGGGGAAGGGCTGGCGCCACACGATGGTGTCGGGCAGGCCGAGCTCCTTGGCGACCTTGCGGACCTCGTCCTTGAAGAGCTCGCGCAGGGGCTCGATGAGCTGCAGCTTCATGGTCTCGGGCAGGCCGCCCACGTTGTGGTGGCTCTTGATGACCGCGCTCGGGCCCTTGCTGGAGATGGACTCGATGACATCGGGATAGAGGGTGCCCTGGGCCAGGTAGTCGACCTGGGGCAGCTTCTTGGACTCCTCGTCGAAAATCTCGATGAAGGTGTGGCCGATGATCTTGCGCTTCTTCTCGGGATCGTCCACGCCCTTCAGCTTGTCCAGGAAGCGGCTGCGGGCATCCACGACGGTGAGGTTCACGTCGAGATTGCCGCCCAGGAGGTTCTTCACCTCGTCCACTTCATGGGCGCGGAGCAGGCCGTTGTCCACGAAGATGCAGTGCAGGTTTTTGCCGATGGCCCTGTTCAGGAGCACGGCCACGACGGTGGAGTCGATGCCGCCGGAAAGGGCGCAGATGACGTGCTTCTCGCCGACCTTCTCGCGCATTTCGGCCACCACGCGCTCCACGAAGGAGGACATGGTCCAGTCGGGCTCGAGGCCGGCAATCTTGAAGATGAAGTTGCGCAGCATCTGCGTGCCTTCGTCGGTGTGGTGCACTTCGGGATGGAACTGCACGGCGTAGATGCGGCGGGACTCGTCGGCCATGGCGGCCACGTCCAGGGTGGGCGTGCGGCCGGTCACGGAGAAGCCCTCGGGCACTTCCAGCACGCGGTCGCCGTGGCTCATCCACACGCGGGTGACGGGCTTCACCTCGGACCACAGGGCGCAGTCCTTCGTGAGGGTCAGTTCGGCCGGGCCGTACTCGCGGGTGGTGGACTGGGCCAGGCGGCCGCCCAGGGAGGCGGTCAGCAGCTGCATGCCGTAGCAGATGCCCAGCACGGGCACGCCGAGCTCGAGCAGGCCCATGTCCAGGGTGGGGGCATCCTCGCTGCCCACGCTGGCGGGGCCGCCGGACAGGATCAGGGCCTGGGGCTTCATGGCGGCAACCTTGTCGGCCGTCACGGTACAGGGATGAATTTCGGAATAGATGCCGGCCTCACGGATGCGGCGGGCGATGAGCTGCGTGACCTGTGAGCCGTAATCGATGATGATGACCTTGTTGGGCATGCGCCGACTCCTCTGCGGTGGCGGTTGTTCAGGCGGCCCTGCCGTCCTGACAGGCACGGTCCGCAAGAAAGAATGATGGGCTGGCATTTCGCGGGCGGAAAAACCCGCAGGGGTGAAAACAGGCAAGGCCGGCCGGGTGCACATGCGTCCGCAGTGCGCTCAGCCGTGCCTTGCCCTGTGTCATATGTCCTTAGGCGGACGGGCGGCTGGCCGCCCGTGCCGGCCTAGTTGTTGTCCATGCGGTAGTTGGGCGCTTCCTTGGTGATGACGATGTCATGCACATGGCTTTCGCGCAGGCCCGCGGGAGAGATCTCGCAGATGCTGCCGGTGCTGTACAGCTGCGGGATGGTGGAGGCGCCGAGATAGCCCATGCCGGACTTCAGGCCGCCGATAAGCTGGTAGACAACGTCCTTGACGCTGCCGCGGTAGGGCACGCGGCCCACGATGCCCTCGGGCACGAACTTCTTGCTCTTCTGCTGGAAGTAGCGGTCGGAGCTGCCTTCCTTCATGGCGTCGATGGAGCCCATGCCGCGGTACACCTTGTAGGTGCGGCCCTGGTAGAGCACGGTCTCGCCCGGGCTCTCCTCGGTGCCGGCGAACAGGGAGCCGATCATGATGCTGTGGGCGCCCACCGTGAGGGCCTTGACGATGTCGCCGGAGAACTTGATGCCGCCGTCGGCGATGCAGCAGCGGTCCATCTCCCTGGCCGCGCGGCTGCCTTCCATGATGGCGGTGACCTGCGGCACGCCCACGCCGGCGACGATGCGGGTGGTGCAGATGGAGCCGGGTCCGATGCCGATCTTCACGCAGTCGGCGCCGGCCTTGAGGATGGCCTTGGCGCCCTCGTAGGTGGCCACGTTGCCGGCGATGAG
>JAUNSE010000043.1:0-4504 GCA_030539415.1 Desulfovibrionaceae bacterium | reverse complement strand
GAGCTGGCAGTTCGGGAAGGCGCTCTTCACTTCGCGGATGGTGCGCAGGATGTTGGCGGAATGGCCGTGCGCGGAGTCCATGACCAGGGCGTCGACGCCGCCGGCGATGAGGGCCTCGGTGCGGGCCAGCGTGTCGGCGGTGACGCCGATGGCGGCGGCCACGCGCAGACGGCCGCGGTCGTCCTTGCAGGCGTTGGGATACTTCTGGACCTTGTCGATGTCCTTGATGGTGATGAGGCCCTTGAGGCGCTTGTTCTCGTCAACCACCAGCAGCTTCTCGATGCGGTGCTCGTGCAGATGGCGCTTGGCCTCGTCCAGGGAGGTGCCCATGGGCACGGTCACCAGGTTGCCGGAGGTCATCATGTCCTTGACCAGGACCTTGTTGCCGTCCTCGACAAAGCGCACGTCCCTGTTGGTCAGGATGCCCACGAGCTCGTCGTGCTCGACGACGGGCAGGCCGGAGATGCTGAAATCGTGCATCAGGTCCAGGGCCTCGCGGACGGTGCTGTCCGGAGAGATGGTGACCGGGTCAAGAATCATGCCGGATTCGCTCTTCTTGACCTTCTCCACCTCGAGGCGCTGCTTCTCGATGGACATGTTCTTGTGAATGACGCCGATGCCGCCCATGCGGGCCATGGAGATGGCCATGTTTCGGGAATCAGAAACGCCGGTATTCGGCTTGGTCACGGTGTCCATGGCCGCGGAGAGCAGCGGGGACTTGAGCGGGATGTCCGGAGTCAGCCAGGTGGACACGTCCACCATGTCTGGGGTGACTTCGGAATAGCTGGGGATGAGAAGAATATCGTCAAATGTCAGTGCTTTGCCACGATTTTCCAGCATGGAAGCCTCACTTGGTTTGAAAAGGGCGGGGAAAAAAATTGATCGCTTCTTCTATGCCGGCAGAAAGGCCATGTCAAGGAACTGATCATTTTGGCCGGTCAGTCCGCGATCCGCGCCCGGCGCGATGCCGCGCGCTGTCAAAACCGTTTTTCGGGGAAACTGAGACTGCCAAAGAAGGGCGGTCGGAGAATCTGGAACAAGGAAACATTCAGAGCAGCCAGATGGGGACGGCCAGATTGTCGGGATCAAGGGAGAAAAGCCTGTCCGTCATGCAGAGAACAGCCCCTGTTCCCCTGCGCAGGGGAGATTTGTCTATGACTCTGAATCCGCGCGTGATGCGGCTGTCCGGATGGGTTGTCTTCCTGATCGCGAAAGGATGCAGGCAGCCGTCCCTCTCCAGCAGAAGCTCGATTTCCCGTCCGTCCCTGTCCCTGAAGAAGGAAAGGAACGGATGGATGCCGGCATTGCCGCAGTTCTTGATGATCTCCGTGACAGCATGGGTTTCCAGCAGGGCGCCGCTCATCGACCCGTTCGCGGCGACTTCCGGAGTCGGCCAGTTCAGGAGCCAGCAGGCGAGGCCGGTGTCGGCAAAGTACAGTTTGGGCGTCCTGACAGTCCCCCTGAGAGCGCTGCCGGAACAGGGATGCAGGAGGAAGACAATGCCCAGCGTCTCCAGGATGAGCAGCCACTGTCTTGCCGTCGCCAGATTCGTGCCGGCCTCTTCGGCCATGGCCCTGCAGTTCACCGGCCGGGCGGTTCTGGCAGCTGCGGACTTCATGAACTTGAGAAAGCGGAGGACATTGGTGCCGGGAGCAATGTCCCGCACATCGCGCTCGATGCATGCGCCGACGAGGGACATGAAGAAATGGTGTCTGTCTGCCGGATCGGCGGGAAGGCCGGGCAGACCGCCCCGCCAGACACACTCGAACAGCCGCGATGCGGAGAGCGGCGGCACTGCCTCTGCCTGAGCGGTCAGGGCGCCGACGTCCGGCGTGAAGGGAAAGCAGTCCGCTCCGACAGCCTCGCGGCGGGACAGCGGCGTCATGTTCAGCAGCAGGACGCGTCCGGCCAGTGACTCCGGAATGTTCCGCATGAGGCGGAAGAGCTGCGATCCGCACAGCCAGAAGGCACCCGGTTCCTGATGTTCGTCAATCTCAATCTTGAGACAGGTGAACAGCGCCGGTGCGTGCTGCACTTCGTCGATAATGACCGGAGGCCTGTATTTCTGCAGAAAGCCTTTGGGATCGCTGACGGCCTGTTCCCTGACAGTCAGATCCTCCAGTGAAACATAAGCCCGGCCCCTCCGCTCTTTCTCGGCCAGAGTTTTCAGCATGGTCGTTTTTCCGGAGTGACGCATTCCTGTCACCATAATGGCCGGCCACGCCTCGCTGCCTTCGGTGACAATCTTCTCCAGATGGCGGTGAATGTACGTGCTCATCAGTTCCCGGCGCCGGAAAGCTCTTTCATGCCTTGCGGAGCGCCTCCTCCCATGTCTGCAGAAATAATATGCTTTTTGCAGGATGTCCCACAACTGCAAGCAGTAGCAGGGAGGATTGCCAAAGACAACCGATCGCCCTCCCTTCGGCAGAGGGTGACATGCAGTGCCTTGCGATACTGGACGAATCTTGATTTTTCGGCAGATATTCGAGTGGTATATATATCTGCCGAAAAATTTGAAAAACATGGCAATCGCAATGGATTGCATGCCGGCAGGCCTGCGGCGGTCCGGCAGGGAGCGGAGAGAGCCCTCATTGCGCCCGGAAGGCGCTCCGGAACAGAAAGACCGGCGCCGCACCCGTCTTCAGCCGCTCGCGGCAGCGGAAAGACGGGGCCTCGCGCCGGCCCGGCTGTCCCGCCGTCAGGGGCGGGACAAAATGTTCGCTAGATGTAGGAGACGGTCTCGGACAGGTCCTTGCGCTTTGTGTGATTGGGCAGGGGGCCGGTGCCCTCGGCGGCGTAGCCCAGGTCCAGAAGCATCAGCACCTCCTCGTTCTCGGGCAGGCCGAGCTCCTTCGCGGCGGCCTCGGGATCGAAGAAGTTGATCCAGCAGGAGTCCACGCAGGCGTTGTGGGCGGCCAGCATCATGTGCGTGGCGACGATGGAGGCGTCCTCGATGCCGGAATCCCGTTTGCCGCCGGGATAGGTGAAGACATTGCCCTTGTCGAAGGCGACAGCAAGCACGGTGGGGGCGTTGTAGCGGCAGGGGGTGAGTTTGTCGATTCTGGCCAGGGCCTCGGCGGAGCGGCAGACATAGACTCTCTGCTCCTGCAGGTTCTTGGCGGTGGGGGCGAGGCGGCCGGCCTCGAGAACGGCCTGCAGCTGCTCGTCGCTGATCTGGCGGCCGTCGAACTTCTTGCAAGAATAGCGGCTGGCGACAACTTCGGTGAATTCCATATGCTTTTCCTCTCTGTTCATTGCGTTCAGGGTGAAGGACGGCCCGCCTCCCGGAGCGGGCGGGCAGAGTGCCGTACGGTGAAGCTAGTGACGCCGCGCGGGAAGTCAACAGCGCGGATCGGCCGTAAGAAGGCCGTTTTGCCGGCCCGGGGGCACCTTTCCGCTCACCGTGAGAAAGGAGATACGTCTTCCGCAAAGGAGAGGAAAGTACTCACTTTCAGCTCACCTGCTCACCTTCCGGTCGGAATTGCGTCATTCCAGGGCTCTGCGCCCCAAAGAAAATTTCTCCCGCTCCGCCTCGGGGCGACCGTCCCCGCCGGCAGGGGAGCCCCGAAGAGCCTGAAAGGACGGCCGTCTGCCCGCAGGTCACGCTTCCTGAAAAAAAGAGCGTGCCCGGCTTTACAAAATTTAATATGGAAAGGCATTGCAACAATGTTTGTGAAGAGTTACACAAAGGGCACAAAATCAGAAGTCCGTGCCCCCGGGCGCGGATCGGAGTGACCGCATTGTTCGACCACAAGGCCGCATGCCTTTTTCCGTCTGCCGGCACCTGACGCCAGGTTCCGACGGGGCGGAGCCTTGTCCGAATTTCGGTCAGAAAGTGAAGAGAGCGCACCATCCGGCTTTTGCGCGCGGCCAGGACCGCGGCATGACGCGCCGGACCTGCCGCCGCGGCGAAGCTCGGATACACCGGCTATTCCAATGCGGCCCATCTGGTCGTCACGGACGCGAAGAGCAAAAAGTGCGGGCAGTTCCTGCGTCTGGCCGAGCTGCGCCCGGAGACGGGGGAGAGCGAGGAGGGCAGGGCCTGCTCATGGCCGCGGCCTTCGGTGTCGGCCACTGCACGCCCATTGTCGCTGCGGGAATCGGCGCGGGCTGGCTCGAGGCGAAGTATGAAAGGCACGCCGACACCCTGCGCCGCGTCTCGAGCTTTGTGATCATCGCCATTGGCCTGGTCTTCATCCTGTCCTCCTTCTAGCCTCCGCCCGCTCTCCTTCTCCCTGTCCCCGGGACGCCGCGCCAAAAAACCGCGCGGGCCTGCCGGCCCCTTCGGATCCCGGCCGGCAAGATCGAGCAACTTTTCAAGAGAAATGCCACTTGCGCGAGGCGCGCCAAAGGCTGTACCTCCTGTCTGAACAGAAAGGATTTCGCTTTTTCCCCGTCGTGGAAAGGGCGGTCTCCGCCGTCCCCGAACGGGCGTCCCCCGCGCCGCGCATGTGTCTGCGGGAACGGCCTTCGGGGTCCGGACAAAACACAAGGACAGACAAGG
>JAUNSE010000525.1 GCA_030539415.1 Desulfovibrionaceae bacterium | reverse complement strand
CGGAGAGCAGGCAGATCTGCTGCAGGATGCGCGACACCTCGCGCAGGTTGCCGGGCCATTTTTCGTCCAGCAGGGTCTGCCAGGCATCGCCGCTGAAGTTCCAGCACTGGCCCAGCTTGTGCTGCAGGGACACCAGGAAGCTGCGCAGCAGGTCCTCGCGCTCGGTGTAGCTGTACTCGCGCACCGAGGGCAGGGTGGTGCTCACGCCGGCCAGGCGGTAGTACAGGTCGGTCCTGAACTTGCCGGCGCGGATGTCGGAGAGCAGGCTGTTGTCGGCCGAGGCGATGATGCGCACGCGCACCGTGCAGGCCGGGAACGGGGATCTGGCGGGCAGGTAGAGCTTGGTCTCGCCCACCGGCGCCAGCACGCGGAGCAGGAAGCTCTGCTGCGTGGGGGTGAGCAGGTTGACGTTCTCAAGGAAGAGTGTGCCGGAGCGGGCCTTGCGGAAGGCGCCCTCGCGCGGGCGGATGCCGCTCGCGCCGGGACGGCCGAAGAGCTCGAAGGCGAACATCTCGTCCGTGAGGCCGGCGCAGTCCAGGCTCACGAACTTGCCGGAGCGGCCGCTCCATTCATGCAGGTAGCGGGCCAGGCGGCTCTTGCCGGATCCGGACTCGCCGAGCAGCAGGATGGGCAGCAGCATGGTGGCCACGCGCTGCATCTTCTTGTAGACGGCGCCCAGAGCCGAGGAGATGGTCGGCGGATCGCCCTCCCTGGGCTGCAGGGCCGTGGGGGAGACGCGCGAGGGGCGGCCTATGTTGGCGGCCGGCGCGCGCAGGCTGTTCTCGTCCTGCACGGCCAGGGGCATGTCGAGCTCGAAGGGCAGGGCCTCGTGCACCACGGTCTGGGCGGCCGCGCGGCCGCCGGAGGACTTGGCCGGCTGGCTCTTGCGGGCCGGGGCCTTGAAGCGGCGCAGCAGATCCTCGCCGCGCACGGGCGCCTTGCTCTTGGGCGGGAAGGGCAGATTCTTGCGGCCGGTGCGTCCGCGGGACTGGAACCTGGCCTGCTCCTCCTCGTACTCGGACTCGGGCAGCAGGGTGTGGGCCGGCACCACCGTGGCCGCGCCCGGCTGGACCGGGGCGGGAGCCGGAGCCGTGGCCTGGGGCTGGGCCGGCTGGGCAGGCTGGGCCCTGCCGATGCCGAGCTCGGGCAGGTTGTCCAGGCTGATGCCCTGGCCCCTGAGCACGTCGGGCATGGACACGGTCAGGATGTCGGGCGCCTTGCCGAGGCCGGTCAGGCGCGTCTGCATCAGCCGGATGCCGTGGTAGCGTATGGTCGAGAGCAGGAGCAGGATGGCGTGGGTGACCGGCGAGCCGGGGGACAGGTGGAAGGTGATGCCCGTGCCGTCGGCCGGCAGGCTGTAGCGGGCGATGACCGCTTCCACGGCCTCCACGGCGGCCTGGCAGACCAGGGTGTGGTCGGAGAGGTCCGTGACCTGGGTGCGCTGGATGTCCAGGGTCTTGCCGGGCAGGCAGGGCGAGAGCCAGGTGCGCAGGGTGTCGAGCACGCTCTGGTTCATGGTGGTCAGAAGCAGCACGTGGTCGAACTGCGGCACGTGCTCGAGCAGCATGCGGATGGGGCCGGGATTGATGCTGTCGTGGCGCAGGGCGGCGCTGATGTCCACCTTGCCGACCCAGCAGATCAGGATGCGGCCGGGCGCCGCGGCTTCGGTCTGGCCGGGTGCGGCGGCCGGAGCGGGCGTCTGCGCGGCCGGGGCCTCGGAAGCGTCGGGCTGCGCGGCATCGCCGTGAATGGGCTGCACGGCGATCTGCGCCTGGGGATAGGTGTGATAGGGGCGCGGAGCGGGATGGCTGGGAACCCAGTAGCCCTCCTCGGGCAGCGGCGTGAAGGTGGACTCGTGCGCCACCACGCCGCGGCAGCAGCGGAAGAAGCAGCGGGTGTTCTCGGGCTC
>JAUNSE010000042.1 GCA_030539415.1 Desulfovibrionaceae bacterium | reverse complement strand
AGAAATCCCTGCGGGCCAGCGGGTCGGCACCGCTGGTGGCCTCGTCCAGGAAGAGGATGGCCGGCTCGTGCAGAAGCCCCACAGCCATGGCCAGGCGCTGCTTGTAGCCGCCAGGCAGGCTGCCGGCCGGTACATGGAGCCGGTCTGCAAGGCCGAAATCCTCGACCACGGCCTCGATCCGCTCCCGTTTCACTGCCCCGTGCAGTCCGTAGGCGCCGGCGAAGAATTCCAGATTGTCACGGACCGACAGCGGTCCGTAGAGGGAGAACTTCTGCGCCACATAACCGAGCCTGCGCCGCGCCTCGGCCCTGGCCTTACGCACGTCCACGCCGGCCACATGCAGGCTGCCGCGGCTTGCGGGCAGAAGGCCGCAGAGCATGCGGAAGGTGGTTGTCTTGCCCGCGCCGTTGGGGCCGAGCAGACCGAAGACCTCGCCGGGCCAGACGGAGAAGCTCACGTCGTTGACGGCGATGAAGTCGCCGAACAGCCTGAAGACATGCTCCGTGCGGATGATGGGCTCGCCGCGCCCGGAGGCGGGGACTGTCGGGCCGGCCTGCCCGGCGGCGGACTCCACGCGCCCGGCCGTTTCCGGCGCGTCGTCGCCGGCCGGCACCGCCTCTGCAGCCGGGGTCCCGGATTCGGCGCCGGCGCTGCGCCTTTCTCCGGCGCCGCCCGCTCGTCCGCGCAGCAGAAGCATGAAGCTGTCCTCCAGGCTTCCGCGCACCGGGCGCACCTCGGCGCCGGCCAGCAGCTGCTTCAGCCCAGACTCCTGTCCGGGGGTGAGCGTGCCGTGCACAAGGCGCACGCCTCCGCCCTGAGGCACGGCGTCCACTATGCCAGGCCGGCCGAGCAGGCGCGCCTGCAGGCGGCGGGGCGTGTCGCCATGGGCCGGGGTGACCAGATGGCCCATGCCTTCGGCCATGGCCCTAATCTCGGCGGGACTGCCCTTGGCCAGGGTGCGGCCCTCGAAGAGCAGAACGACCTCGTCGCAGCGCTCGGCCTCGTCCAGATAGGAGGTGCTGACGATGACGGACATGCCGGAATCTCCAGTGAGTCTGGCCACTATGTCCCAGAGCTCGCGCCTGGAAAAGGGATCCACGCCCACCGTGGGTTCGTCGAGCAGCAGCAGATCCGGCGGGGCCACCAGCGTGCAGATGAGCCCCAGCTTCTGCTTCATGCCGCCCGAAAGCTTGCCCGCGGGACGCTCCCTGAAGGGCTCCATGGCGGACATGGCCAGAAGCTCGCGGTAGCGCTCCTCGCGCTCCCTGCCGCCCACGCCCTTGAGATCGGCATAGAGATCCAGGTTTTCCTGCACCGTCAGATCCTCGTAGAGTCCGAACTTCTGCGGCATGTAGCCCGTGCGCGCCTGGGCTTCGTCATCACCAGGCCCGAAGCTTCTTCCGTCCAGATGCAGCGTTCCGGAATCGGCCCCGAGCAGACCGGCGGCAATGCGCAGAAGCGTTGTCTTGCCCGCGCCGTCCGGTCCGACCAGAGCGGTCAGGCCGCCGCGGCGCACGGACAGGGAAACACTGTCCAGGGCCCGCACGACGCGCCCGGCGGGACGAAAGGTCCTGCAGACATTCTCAGCCGCGAACAGGGGGCGCTCCGCGTCCGGACGCGCGGCTCTCTCCATGACTTCCGCCATGACTTCTACTCCCGCGCTCCGGCGTCCGGGAAGCGCACTGTGGCCGGCATGCCCAGCCTCAGGATGTTGTCCGCATCGTTCGTGTACACGCGCACCTCGTACACCAGGGAGGTGCGCAGCTCCGTGGTCTCCACGGTCTTGGGCGTGAATTCGGCCACCGAGGAGACGAAGCCCACCGTGCCCTCGACGGATCTGCCGGGATTGCTGTCCGTTTCAATCAGAGCGCGCATGCCGGTCGCGACATGCCCCATCTCGGTCTCGGACACGTAGGCGCGCACCCACTTGGGCTCAAGCACGGCCAGGGAGAAGACTGTCCTGCCGGCGGTGCCCATGTCGCCCGGCTCGAGCAGGCGCCTGAAAACCACCGAGCGCGCGGGACTGCGCAGTTCGGCGTCGGCAAGCAGGTTCCTCAGCTGATCGAGCGAGGCCCTGGCCTCCCGCAGATTGGCCTCGGCCTCGGCGATATCCTCGTCGCGGGGGCCGATTTCGGCCAGACGCAGCGCCTTTTCCTGCTCGGTCAGCTGGGCCTTCGCCACATCGCGCTTGAGCTGCGACTGCTCCATGTCCTGACGGCTGACGGCCTGGCCGCGGCTCTCCTTCCAGATGCCCCGGTAGCGGCGCAGATCGGCCTCGGCGTAATTGAGTTCGGCTCTTGCCGAGGCAGCAGCGGCCCTGGCCTGATCGATTTCCTCGGGTCTCGTGCCGTTGCGCAGACGCAGCAGCGCGGCCTCGCAGGCCGCCGTCTGCCCCTCCGCGACAGCGATTCTGTCCTGAAGGCGGCGGGTCTCCTGCCTGGCCAGCAGCTGGCCGGGGGCAACGATGTCGCCTTCCTGAACCAGCACTTCGGCTATGCGCTCGGAATCCATGAAGGCAAGTTCAATCTGGCGCTGATCCACATTGCCGTAGAGCACAAGCTCCGAAGCGCCGCCTCTTCCGAAATGCGTCCAGGCCGCGCCGCCCGCCGCCGCAAGCAGAACCAGGACCAGCAGGACCCTGCTGGCCTTTCCGGCTCTGCCGGCCGTCTTCTGTTCGGGATGCGCCTGTCCGGCGACTTCCGTCTGTTCGCTCCTGCTCATGAGACTGACCTCCCTGGCTTATCTCTTCAGTGTCGTCTTTTGTCCTGTCGGGGCGTGTCCGCCCCGCTGAAAGGCAGACTAGGCGAACTCGCCGGCTTTTGTCAAATCCAAATTTGAAATTTTAAATTTAAATTTATATTTTAAATTTTGCTTGACCCCGTCCGGCGTTCAATTTATAAAAGGGGCATGAAAACGAGTTCTTCTCTCTCCCCGTCGGCAGCCGCTTCCCCCGATGCGGTCGCCATGCAGGCCCGCGACAGGCTGTCCACCAGAGCGGCCCTTCTTGAAGTGGCCGGCCAGGTCTTCGCCGAACGCGGATACGCGGAAGCCACCAGCAAGGAAATCTGCCAGCGCGCCGGCGTCAACGGCGCCTCGGTCAACTATCACTTCGGCAGCAAGGAGAAGCTGTACGGCGAAGTGCTGATCGAGGGACACCGGCGGCTCAAGGATCTTGACGAACTGGAGAGGATGGTTGACTCCGATCTTGATCCGAAGGAAAAATTGCGCCTCTTTCTGCTCGACACCCTGCAGAAGGCCCTTGATGCGGACAAGCTCTGGAGCGTGAAGATTTTCATGCGCGAGCAGCTTGCTCCCACCCCCATGGGCATCGAGCGACTGCGCGCCGCAGCCATGCCCAAATTCATGAAGTTCCGCGAGCTGGTGCATCAGCTGACCGGCTTTCCCATGGATTCCTCCCAGCTGCAGTGGGCCGCGGCCATGGTCCTTCTTCCCATGGTCAGCATCTTCCTCGTTCCGCAGACAATGCGTCCCATTGCCTTCCCGCGGTCGGACAACGTGAACGAGATGCTTGACACCATGCTGACCTACGCCCTCGGCGGACTGGCAGCTCTGAAGAACAGGGATTGCGACCCGTCTGCCGGTCGCGCAGGGGAGTCCGGCGCGAATTCCGGGGCTTGACGGGGCAAAACAGACAAAGTACATAGTATCTTGCTCCCGCCTCGCCCTTTCGGCCGAGCCGCGGGAACTCCGCCCGCGCTTTTCGCCGGACGGACACCTCAGACAAGGTTTTGCCATGCAACCCGACTCCGAGGGCTCATCAAGCCCCCGACCTCCCTCGGCCCGCCCCGTCCGCGGCGATGCCCGGGGGGTCTCCCCTGCGGGGTCCTGGAGAACCATTCAGGTCCGCGAAAACGCCCCCTCCCTTCTGGGCTATCTCGAGCGGCAGCAGGCGCTGCCCCTCTCCCTCGCCCACCGCTGGATCCGCACCGGACTCGTGCTGGTGAACGGTCTGCGCGTGAGTCCGAAGGCCGGACTCAGCGCCGGCGACACGCTGCGTCTGCCGTCCATTCTCGTCGGCAGACGTCCTGAAGGGGCAGTTCGATGAAACTGCCGGGCGAAAACACAAGTCCGTCCGCACAGGCCCCGGAAAGGCCCGGGCAGACGGCGCAGACAAATTTTCAGGTTGACGCGTCCGAGGCCGGACAGAAGCTCATGGGCCTGCTAGAGCGCCGCCTGGAGCTGCCGCAGCCTCTGCTGCACCGCTGGATCCGCACCGGTCAGGTGCGTCTCAACGGCAAGCGCACCCAGCCCTTTGCCCGCGTGTCCGCGGGCGATGCCGTGCGCCTTCCCCCCTTTGCCGGTACGCTTTCCACCCAGGCCAGGGTCTCGCAGGAGCGCCAGCAGGAGCGGCAGACCATTTCCAGACAGGGCGTGACGCAGGTCCGCGTGGGCTCGCGTCCCCCGACATCCCATTCGCCCCATTCGGCCCGCCATCCTCTCCGCACTGTGGAGATTGTGGCCGAGGACGAGGACTTCATGGCCGTGTTCAAGCCGGCCGGCCTGCCCGCCCATCCGGGCACGGGCCATGTGGACGCGCTGTCCACCAGGCTGGCGCACATGGCCGACGGCGCGGCCTTCGCGCCCACGCCGGTGCACCGTCTCGACAGGGACACCACCGGCGTCATCCTCGTGGCCAGGACCTATGCCGCCCTGCGCATGGCCCATGACGCCATCAGGGCCCGCAGCGGCCTGCACAAGGAGTACCTTGTGTGGGTGAAGGGCATCTGGCCCCATGACGGGGACATCACCCTGCGCCACTATCTTTCCAAGGGCCTGGTGCGCGGCAGGGAGCGCATGATTGCCTCCTCCCGCCCCGATCAGGGACAGGAGGCCGTGCTCGTGGCGCGCTGCCTCAAGCGCCTGCGCGACGCGAGCCTGCTGCAGGTGCGCCTTCTCACCGGCCGCACCCATCAGATCCGCGTGCAGCTGTCAACCGCGGGCTTCCCCGTGCTGGGCGACGGCAAGTACGGCACCCCGTCGCCGGACCACAGCCTCTACCTGCACTCCCTGCGCCTTGTCCTCGCGGACGGGCGCATCTACGAGGCGCTGCCCCGCTGGCCCGACCCCTTCGCGGTCGCCGAGCTGCCGCCTCCGCTCACCGATCTTCCGGACGACGCGTCCGTCACACAGCAACCATGAGGGCCGAAGCGCCCCGCAGAATACTTTCCAAGAGCTTGAAGCACTATGTCCAACGGTCTTCCTCAGGTCGTCCTTGTGGGACGCCCCAATGTCGGCAAATCCACTCTGTTCAACAGACTCATCCACAGCAATCGCGCCATCACCCATGACAGGCCGGGCGTCACCCGCGACCGTCTCGAGGGCATTGTCCGCCGCAGGAACAAGCCCGAATACGGCGTCATCGACACCGGCGGCGTGACCCTGGACGAGCGCTCCGTGGTGCAGGAAGGCCCCGAGGGCATCCGCGGCTTCGAGGCCGAGATTCTGCAGCAGGTGCACACGGCCACGGCCGAGGCCGCGGTCATCGCCTTTGTGGTGGACGGCAAGGACGGCCTGCTGCCCACGGACACCTATCTGGCCAACCACATCCGCCGCCTCAACGTGCCGGTGCTGTGCGTCGTCAACAAGGTGGACGGCGCCGAGCTTGCCGACCGCATGTGCAGCGAGTTCCACGCGCTGGGCTTCCCGCTCATCGCGGTTTCCGCCGAGCACGGCCACAACCTGAACGAGCTGGCCGAGGAGCTGGCCGACATGATTCCCAAGGAGCAGTTCGTCGAGGCCCTCACGCCGCCCGAACTGCGCCTGGCCATGCTGGGCCGCCCCAATGCCGGCAAGTCCTCGCTCATCAACGCCCTGTGCGGCGAGAACCGCATGATTGTCTCCGATGTGGCCGGCACCACCCGCGACAGCGTGGACGTGCGCTTCACGGTCGACGGCGAGGACTATGTCTTTGTGGACACGGCCGGCGTGCGCCGCAAGACGCGCATCACCGACACGGTGGAGAAGTACTCCGCCAACTCGGCCATCAAGTCCGCCGGCAAGGCCGACGTGACCCTGCTGACCCTGGACGCAATGGAGGGCGTGAGCGCTCAGGACAAGCGCCTGATGGACATGCTCAACACCCGCAAGATCCCCTTCATGATTCTCATCAACAAGGCCGACCTGCTGCCGAAGAAGGATCTGACCGAAGTGGTGAAGCGCGCCAAGGAGCTTCTGGGCTTCTGCGGCCATGTGCCGATTCTGACGGTCTCCGCCAAATCCGGCTTCGGTCTCGAGCGCATCCTGCCCATGGCGAGCCTCGTCAGGAAGGAGTGCCTCGTGCGCGTGCCCACCTCGCAGCTCAACAAGGCCATGCAGCAGGCTCTGACAGCGCATCAGCCGCCGCTCGTCAAGGGTGTGCGCGCCAAGTTCTTCTATCTGACCCAGGCCGAGAGCGAGCCGCCGACGTTTGTCTTCTTCGTCTCTGACGCCGAACGCGTCTCGCCCACCTACGCCCGCTATCTCGAGTCCAGCCTGCGCCGCATCTTCAAGATTCAGCACGCGCCCATGCGCGTGAAGCTGCGCTCGAGCCACACCAAGAAAAGCTAGGCCGGATTCTCCGGTTCCGGGACATTGCGTGAAGGCGCCGCCGGCATATGCTGCCGGCGGCGCCTTCCCCTGTTTCAAAATCCCGCACTCATCCCCTGTGCAGCACGCTCAGTATCTGCAGCACAAAGGCCAGAAAAAGTATCAGATAGAACAGTCTTCGTCCCTGTAAAAAACGCATGGGCCTCTCCTCCCTGTCGGCACTCCGCGGCAGAGGGGCCGGCCGCAGGCCGGCCTTTCCCCGCGCCTATTCCGCGCCCTGCTCAGCACTGTCCGCATCGGTGAAGAAGAAGCGCAGGACGTTCTCCAGCTCCGGAGCCGGCACCTCGAGCATGGCCGTGTGCAGGAGCACCAGCACGTCGCGCACATCCGCGGCCGGGGCCGTGGGCAGATTGGCGAAGGCGTAGCCAAGGCGCTTCTTGTCGGCCGCGCTCAGGGCGTCGAACTTCTTCTGGAAGGACTGCTGCAGAGCCGCGCCGGCCGCGCGGGCATCCTCGGGCGTCAGCTTGCGCGCCTCGCCGCCGTCGAGCCCGGCCGTGATCATCCTCGTCCTGTGCTCGAGCCAGGCCTTCAGGGACGGCGTGTCGAACTTCCGGTAGAGCAGCGCGTCCGCATCGACCGGAGCGCCCTGCGCGTCCTTCGGCGCCAGCCCTTGCAGCTGGTAGGCCTTGTACTGCTCCGGCGTCATGATGCCGGCAAGACGGATATTGGTCTCGACGCACAGGCTGAGGTCCTCGACTCCCGCGCGCATGAGGCCCTTCTGATAGAGCTCGCCCTTCAGATCCTCCGCGTCGTCCGGGTCAATTCCGCTCTGCCTGGCCTGCTCGACCATCCGGTCGCGCGCGACCACGGCCTCGATGAAGCCCGGATGGCCGGCCAGCGCCTTCATATGCGCCTCGATGACGGCGGCCTTGTCGGCCGGCACGCCGTATTTGTGCATGTAGTATTCCGTGGTTCTGGCGAGCGTGTTCTTCTTCAGAGTCTCGGCCAGTTCCGCCGGACTCTGGACGGCCGGGGCGGACGCTTCGGCGCAGGGCGCGGAAGCGGGTGCTGCGGCGAGTCCCAGAGTCAGCAGGGCGCAGGCAAGGCCTGCAGACAGACGGCGGGGCACGGAATGATGCGTCCTTTTGGGCATGCGTTGTTCTCCGATTTGCTCTCCGATCCGGAGGCATGGTCATTGGATACGAAAAAAGAGCTGCCGCCTTCCCTTTTCAGGCGGGACGTTCACCGCCCGGAGGCGTTCCGCGTCTGAACAAGGGAGGACTGCAGCCCTGTCTCAAGCGTTTGGCAGCAAGGCTACGGGTTGACCGGCTGCGCTGCCGGCGCGGGCGCGGCCGGTGCGGCGGCCGCCGGGGCCGGAGCCGCCGGAGCGGGCGCCAGCGCGGACGCCTCGACGACTTCGGAGGCGCCTATCTTGGCCGCGAACTCGGCCACATCCTGCGAGGGATTGAAGAAGACCACCATGAAGGGCACCTGGCCGCCGGGAACCACTCTGGCATTGACGGCGGCGATTTCCTTCTCGTCGTTCAGGGCGGTGTCCATCTCGGCCTTGCTCATGACCTTGAGCTGGAAGTTGCTGAGCCTGACACCGGCCTTCTGCACGGCGCTGTCGATGACCCGGCGGTCCCTGTCGATAAGGGCCGCCTCGACCTCTATGGCGCCGCGCGTGTCGAGCCCCTGGTTGAAGACCGAACCCTCGACCACAAGGACCGGGCCGAGATGCTCGTTCTCCACAAAATAGTGGCGCACATCGCGCAGCACAAGGCGGCCGGGATCGGCCGGTCTGCTCTGCGCGGCCGTCTCGTTCGCCGGCGCGGGCATCGGGGCCGGCGCAGGCTGGCCGGTCACCATGCCCATGAGCTCCTGCACCCTGACGCGGAATTCGGGCACGGTCTGCCAGGCCAGGCAGCCGCCCACGGCGATGAGCACCAGAAGCAGCAGCCAGAGGCTTCCGCCCACGCGCTTTCTCGAAGAGCTGAATTCGGGCAGCGCGCCTTCGGCCGGAATGTTCTTTTCAAAGGTCAGCGGGCGCTCGTCGGGCACCGGGGCCGGCTCGGGAGCGGGGACACAGACTTCCTCTGCGCCCTCCTCCTCATAGCAGAATTCCGTCCTGCAGACCGAGCAGCGCAGACGGGTGCCGTTCTTGACCCCTGCGGGAAGCAGAAAGCGGCTGCGGCAGCCGGGACATGTCACCTGCATGATATTCTCCACACGACAAAGATTGGACGGGATGGCTGAAATGCTGTTCAGTTTTTTGTACAGCAAGTCCGCTCCCTCGTCTACCTTGGCAGCCGCATTTTCCACGGGTTGTGACAGACAGGGCAGGTCGGGACGGGCAAAATCCGCGGCGGAAGGATTGCTCCCTCCGCCGCGGACCTTTCACAGCCGGACAGACACGGCTGCGTTCACTGCATTTTCGCTTTAACGCGGGGCCGCGGCTAGTCCTCCACGGCTTCGACAACACAGATGTCGGGCAGGGCGCGGTAGTGTTCGGCATGATCCAGACCGTAGCCCACGATGAAGCCCTCGCTCAGCTGGAAGCCGGCGAAATCGACATGCACGTCCGCGTCGCGGCGCTCGTGCTTGTCCACCAGGGCGGCCAGACGCACGCTGCGGGGCTCGCGCTTGCGGACCTCGTTGAGCAGGAAGTGCATGCTGTGGCCGGTGTCCACGACATCCTCGACAATCAGGACGTGCTTGTCCCTGATGTCCGTGCCCAGGGTCCATTCGAACTTGATCTCGCCCGGATCCATGCCCTTGCCGTAGCTGCTCATGCGCAGAAAGCCCAGCAGCATATTGTTGTTATGGATGCCGCGCACGAGATCCGAGAAGAAGATGACGGCGCCCTTGAGGACGCAGACCGCAATCAGAGGCTCGTCCTTGTAGATGGCGCTGATTTCGTCCGACAGCTCGGCAACGCGCTTCGCTATCATCTCGTGTGTGAACAACGGGCGTACCTTGGTGATTCTCACTGTTTGTCGCTCCCTGCCGCCGTGACGCGGTCGGCCATGTCAAAAAGGACGGCGAATTCGTCGCAGTCCGGGTACTTGGGGCAGTGGACGCAGTCGGCCCAGATCTTCTGGGGCAGGACATCCTTTTCCACTGTGGCGAACCCAAGGTGATTGAAGAACTTCTCCCTGTAGGTCAGGGCGAAGAGCTTGCTCACACCCAGGACGCCGGAATCGTCCATGCAGGCCTCGACCAGCAGTCTGCCGAGTCCCTCGCCGCGCAGATCCTCGCGCACGACCAGGGAGCAGACCTCGGCCAGGTCCTCCCACACCGGAGCAAGAGCGCAGCAGCCCACGATGGTGCCGTCCTCCTGCTCGCAGACAAAGAAATTGCGAATGTGTCCGTAAAGGTAGGCCAGAGCCCTGGGCAGCAGCTGCCCTTTCAGCGCCGCCTGCATGAGGAGCCCGTGTATGGCCTTCACATCGGCCACGTCGGCCTTGCGCACGCTGTACTTGCCTTTCATCTCTTCTCTCTCTCCAAAAAACCGATGGCCCCGCCGGGGCCGGACACTGCTGCTCAGAAAGCGGCAGAAAGGAAAAAGCGACCAGGCCCCGGCCGCCCCCCGTACCGGGGACCGACTCTATTTCAGCAGATCCTGGAGCATCCTGTCGAAGTCCTCCTCGTCCACAATGCCCGAGTAGGCGAAGACCATCTTGCCCTTCTTGTCGTAGCCGACATTGAAGGGGATGCTGCTGATGGAAAAGTTCTGCACGATATCCGATCCCGCATGGTAGACCGGATAGTCAATGCCCATTCTGGCCATGAAGGGCAGCACCTTGGCTATGCTTCTGGCATCGTCCACGGTCAGCCCGATGAAGGTCACCCGCCCGTCGTACTTGTCGTTCATCTCCACCAGCATGGGGATTTCGGCCCGGCAGGGCGGGCACCAGGTGGCGAAGAAGTTGAGGATGACGGGCTTGCCCTTGTTCTTCTGAATGAGAGCGCGCAGCTCCTT